>CAZHMP010000034.1:0-25712 GCA_964533595.1 uncultured Acidimicrobiales bacterium
CCTTGGGTTTCAGCCATGGCTGGACCTTCGACAGCCACATCCTTTGGCAGGAGCCGTACGTCATCTACTCGCAGATGCTGTCGGCCACCAACCGCATGGTGGTTGGGCCCATGGTCACCAACCCAGGCACTCGCAACTGGACGGTGAGCGGCTCGCTTTACGCCACGCTCAACGACATGTTCGGCAACCGCACGATATGTGGGATCGGCCGGGGTGATTCCGCCATGCGGGTTCTCGGCCATACCCCCACCAAGCTCGCAACTCTCAGCGAGTCGATGCGTGTCATCAAGGGACTGGCCGAGGGTGAGGAGGTCGAGTACAACGGCACCACCCAGCACCTCCCCTGGAGCAAGGGATCCAAGCTGCCGATTCTCATGGCCGGCTATGGGCCGAAGGCGCTGAAGCTATGTGGTGAACAGGCCGACGGATTCATCTTGCAGCTTGCCGATCTTCAACTTGCCGAATGGATGATCTCCGCAGTGCGCAAATCGGCATCGGATGCCGGGCGCAATCCCGACGACCTCTACATGTGCGTGGCCGCCCCCGCCTACGTCGGTGACGACATTCAGCACCAGCGGGATCAATGCAGATGGTTCGGTGGCATGGTGGGCAATCACGTTGCCGACTTGGTGGATCGCTACGGCGGTGGCGGGATGTCGGTGCCCAAGGCTCTCACTGACTACATCAAGGGACGCGAAGGATACGACTACAGCGGGCACGGAAAGGCGGGCCACGAACACACCGACTTCGTCCCTGACGAGATCATCGACCGTTTCTGCATTTTGGGCGATGAAGCAGCCCACATCCACAAGCTCCAGAAGTTGCGGGATCTGGGCGTCGATCAATTCGCCATCTACCTGATGCACGACCAAAAGGATGAGACGCTCAACGCCTATGGGCAGCGGATAATCCCAGCTCTCTCATGACAGCAGCCGTTCAGTCGAGCTTCGCCATGCCATCGCCACAGAAGGTATTGACGGCGCTGCGAAAGGCCGCCGCCGGCCTTGTGGCCCTCGCGGCCGTGGTGGCCGCTTGGGAGTCCTACAAGTGGATGGGAGGGCGCACCAACGATCACTGGCCCGGCACGTCCTTCGGCCTTCCGGTTCGTACCAACGACTTGGTCATGCCTCACGCCGGCACCATTTGGGGGGCACTTTGGGATCCGGTTCAGCGTGGTCGAAGCCAGACCCTCGCCGGATTCCTTTTCGAAGCGGCGCGCTTCACCTTCAATGAGGCTGCGCTCGGATTTGTGATTGGCACGGTGATCGGTCTGTTCTTGGCGGTCGTGATGCTGCGATTCTCCACCGCGGAACGGGGCCTGATGCCCTGGATCAACATCTCGCAAACGATTCCCCTGATCGCATTGGCTCCGATCATCGTCACGTGGGGTCGCGGCACCTTTCTGAGCGACACGCAGGCGGTCTCGATCATTGCCACCTATCTCACGTTTTTCCCGGTGGCGGTGAATGCACTTCAGGGCTTGCAATCTCCGGCCAAGGCCGACTTGGAGTTGATGCGGTCATACGCCGCACCGTGGAGCCAGACGCTCTGGAAGTTGCGCGTGCCGTCGGCCCGTCCATATCTGTTTCCGGCGTTCAAGCTGGCGGCCACACTTTCGGTGGTGGGGGCCATCGTTGGGGAGATCTCAGCGGGGGTCAAGGGTGGATTGGGCCGGGCAGTTCTCAATTTCGCAACGATCTACTCGACCGGACCCGAGAAGCTCTATGCGTCCGTGATTGCGTCGGCACTGCTCGGATTGTTCGTATTCATGCTCGTAACAGGGGTAGAGAAATTTGTTGACAGGAATCAGGTTCGTGGATCCTCCGACGATCGAGGGAGAGGGCTCTAGCCATGGCTGAACCTGCAATTGTCGCCACTGGTATCGGCAAGATATTCAACCGCAAATCTGACAACGCCGTCACCGCGCTCACCGATATCAATCTCTCGGTCCAACCGGGTGAGTTCGTTTCGCTCATTGGCCCGTCGGGCTGTGGCAAGTCCACCATGTTGCGGATATTCGGCGACCTCATCTCGCCCACGTCAGGGTCGGTGGAGGTTTTCGGAAAGTCGGCCTCGCAGGCGCGCCTGGATCGCGACTACGGGATGGCATTCCAGAAGGCGGGTCTGTTCGATTGGCGAAAGGTCCGTGCCAACATCGAACTGCCGTTGGAATTGGCGGGATGGTCAAAAGATCGACGTGCCTACCGTTCCACCGAGATGCTTTCTCTGGTGAAGCTTCAGGACTTCGGCGACAACTACCCGTGGCAACTCTCCGGAGGCATGCAGCAACGCGTGGCCATTGCACGCGCTCTCTCGTTTGAACCGAAGCTTCTCCTCATGGATGAGCCGTTCGGTGCCCTCGACGAGATGACCCGCGAACACATGCAGGTGGAGCTGCTTCGGATCTATCGCGAGGCCGGCACAACGGTTGTCTTCGTCACCCATTCAATTCCTGAGGCGGCCTTTCTGTCTGATCGGGTTGTTGTGCTGTCGCCTCGCCCCGGCAGGATCCACTCGATCATCGATGTCGACCTTGGACCACGGGATGAAGACACACGCGAGTCAGAAAAGTTCTTCAAGGCCACAACGGAGATTCGAGAGGCTCTGCGTTCGGTGGAGGCCGCCTCGTGAAGGACCGACTCGCTCCTCTCTGGCCACCGGTGGTGGTTGGAGCGATCATCATCTCGGTTTGGGAGGGGGCGGTGGTGTTGTTCGACATCAAGGAGTTTTTGCTTCCGAAACCATCATCCATCGTTCGGGCTCTTGGTGACCAGTGGACGCCGCTTCGTTCTGCTGGCTGGGAGACCGGCAAGACGGCGGTGGTCGGGTTGCTCATCGGCGTGATCGCCGGGGCTCTGCTCGCGTTGGTGGTCAGTCGATTCGCATGGCTGAGAGGATCGGTCACGCCGCTGGCGGTGGCGTTGAATGCCACACCGATCATTGCCCTCGCTCCGATATTCAACGCATGGTTCGGCATCACTGATTTTCGGAGCAATGTGGCGGTGGTGATCGTGGTCGTGTTCTTCCCGGTCTTCATAAACACCGGGAAGGGTTTGACCGAGGTGGAGCCCAACCAGATCGAGTTGATGCGTTCGCTTGCCGCCAGTGACTCCACGGTGCTGAGGATGGTCCGAATCCCGAACGCGCTTCCGTTCTTTCTCACGTCTCTTCGGCTGGCAGCACCTCTCAGCGTCATCGCCGCAATTGTGGCCGAGTACTTCGGTGGCCCTCAGTCTCGCCTCGGCCCGTTCATCACCCAGAACGCCAGTTTCAGCCGCTACGCGAATGCTTGGGCCGCAATAGTCGTGGCCAGCGCCATAGGACTAGGTTTGTTTGCTGCCTCGGTACTGATCGAAAAGTACTCGATGCCCTGGAAACAAGGGGACCCTTCGGGGGCGTGATATTCGGGTTCCGGGAGGGGCAAATGAGAACTATTCAGAATTTTGGATCTACAAATAATGGAGGGGAAATATGAACAGGAAATGGATGTCGCTGATTGCCGCGGTTATGGCTTTCAGCCTGCTGGCCGCGTCGTGCGGCGACGATGGCGGCGGGGATTCCGCTGGTAGTTCGGGTGGTGACGGAGCGGCATGCGAGACAATCGACAACGTGAGCCTGCAGTTGCAGTGGGTCACACAGTCGCAGTTCGCCGGCTACTACGCCGCCCAGAAATTCAACTACTACGACGACTTCTGCCTCAACGTCACCATCGTTGAGGGTGGTGTCGACATCGTTCCTCAGCAGCAATTGGCTTCGGGCGCCGTCGACTATGCGGTCTCCTGGGTACCCAAGGCCCTGGTGAGCCGCGAGGAGGGAGTCGACATTGTCGACGTCGCTCAGGTATTCCAGCGCAGCGGAACTCTGCAGGTTTCCTTTGCAGACAGTGGAATCAACGGTCCCGCTGATCTGGCCGGCAAGAAGGTCGGCAGTTGGGGATTTGGCAACGAGTTCGAGATGCTCGCAGGCCAGCGCCGCAATGGCGTGGACCCGGGCACCGACAATGAGATTGTTCAGCAGAGTTTCGACATGCTGGCAATGATCAACGGTGAGATCGATGCTGCTCAGGCCATGACCTACAACGAGTACGCGCAGGTTCTCGAGACTGTCAATCCCGCTACCGGCGAGCTTTTCCAGCCCTCCGATCTGTCGGTGATCAATTGGAATGACGTTGGCACCGCCATGCTCCAGGATGCCATCTGGGCCGACGGGGCGCGGCTGGGCGATCCCGCGTATGACGATCAGACCACGCGCTTCGTGGCTGCTTCGCTGCAGGGTTGGGCATCGTGTCGAGCAGATGCCGACAGGTGCGTCGACGTCGTGTTGGAAAACAGTCCGGTACTCGGTCGTTCACACATGACCTGGCAGATGAACGAGATCAACAATTTGGTTTGGCCTTCGCCGGGCGGTGTCGGAGTGATCGATCAAGCGCTCTGGGATCAGACCGTCGATGTTGCCACCAGTGAGGGTGTGCTGGCGTCTGCCCCCGATGCTGGTGCGTTTACCAACAAGTACGCCGAGGCGGCTGTGGCCTTGTTGAAAGACATGGGAGTCGACGCATTGGGACTCGACTGGTCACCGGTCACCGTCACTCTCAATGCCGGTGGTGAGTGAGCCTCTTGGCTGATTGAAACTGATGGCGAGGCGGGTCGACCCACTCGGGTCGGCCCGCCTTTGTCGTTTCTGATAGCCAATGGGCATGTTTGTCGCCTCTCACGTTGCCGACTCATGAGTGATTCCAGGATCATCACGAAGCTTGAGCCGAGCGACGAATACACCCACGAACCGGACCCGGCCGTCAACTACAACGAATCGATGTACCTCAACGGGTTCGATCTCGTGCAGCAGGTCGGGGCGTGGTTCCGAATTGGAAATCGAGTCAACGAGGGCTACGCGGAGGTGACCGTATGCGTCTACCTCCCCAACGGTCGAGTCGGCTTTTTCTACGCCCGCCCCAAGATCAGCCACAATCGCGAAATGCATGCGGGCGGACTACGGATCGAAGTGATCAAACCGTTTGAGCATCTTCGCATCGGTTTCGATGGCCGGCTTTGCTTGCTCGACGATCCCCGGCAAATGGCCGATCCCAGGTCCGCGTTCGAATCCAACGCGTTCGTGGAGAGTGAAGTACGCCTCGATGTCAGCGGGGTCTCACCAATGTTCGGAGGCGTCCCTACACGTGCTGACGGCAAGCCAATCGAAACCGATGCTTCTTCCAGCTTCGCCAAGGCCCACTACGAACAGCACACCGCAGTGAAAGGCACGATACGTGTCGGAGACGAGGTGATGGACCTCGATGGGCTCGGTTTACGCGACAAATCGTGGGGGCCGCGGTATTGGCAGGCCATCAGGTGGTACCGGTGGTTGCCGATGATCTTCAGCACCGAGTTTGCGATGATGCTGTCGATCATCGACCGCGGCGGCGAGCCCGTCCCCGGCGGAATGGTGTTGTCAGGAGGTCGATACCACAAGATTCGAGATTGTCGTGTCGAGTCCGATTGGGACACCGATGGCTACCAGACGGCAATGCGGTGCTGGGCCCGAACCGATGACGCCGAGTACGAGATCGACGGCACTGTTATTTCGATGATTCCTCTGAGAAACCGGCGCACGACCGACGACGGCGAGCAGCTCCTCACCCGTATCACCGAGGCCATGACAAGTTTTGAATGCAATGGCATGGTCGGTATGGGGATGAGTGAATATCTCGACCAGATCATTGACGGTCGACCGGTTGGGATCGACTTTCGGTGAGCTCAGCTGCCGAAGTCGAGCTCGGCTTGCGGGACGTCCTCAATTCGCTCATGGATGACGTGGAGATCGCCAATCTGCATCGCCTCTCGATCGGCGCAAGCCGAGAAACATGGTCCTTCGATGCTGTGGCCGGAAGCCTGAGGCAACCGTTGATAATGCAGCGCGCCAGGGCCGGCGCCGTTCAAATCGGACTTGGACCAGCCGAAGCAGCAATCATGGGTGAGGCTCGAGCGGGCGGTGTGAGTGTTCCGGAAGTGGTGCTGTCCGGGACCGGCGGCAACCCGCTCGAGCGCGATTTCACCATCGTCAGGCGAATTGAAGGCGAGTCGATCCCGCGACGAATACTGCGCGATGCGCGCCTCGACTCTGCCAGACAGACGTTCGTTGCCGATTGCGCAAGAGAGCTGGCCGCGATCCATGCCCTGGACGGATCCGAATGGCATGACGTCTTGCCAGCGGTCGGCGATCCCGTCGAATTCCAGAGACTGACTTACGAGAGTTTCGATGACCCCCATCCGGTATTCGATCTGGTCTACCGATGGTTGGCTGCCAATCGTCCGACCGACCTGCTGTCCTGTGTCGTTCACGGCGACTTCCGTCTGGGCAATCTGCTCGTTGATGAAAGTGGGCTGGCGGCGGTGCTCGACTGGGAGCTTTGCCACATAGGTGACCCGCGAAGCGATCTGGGTTGGCTGTGCGCCAGAGCCTGGAGGTTCGGCGGCACTGGCGAGGTGGCCGGTATCGGATCGAAGGCTGAGTTACTCGAGTCGTATGAGGCAGCCGGCGGGAGATCATTCGACGCAACCGAATTGAGGTGGTGGGAGATCTTGGCCACGCTCCGATGGGGGAATGCCTGTCTCGTGTTGGTGGACGACTTTCGTTGTGGCCGAACGCGGTCGATCGAAATGGCGATGGTGGGCCGGCGAATCGCCGAGGTCGAGTACGACGCCCTCTCGCTTCTCCCGGAGTTGGTCTCGTGAGTGAACTTCGAAGCCCACGCACCAACTGGCCTCACGACGCCCCGTCAGCGACAGAGCTCATTGATGCGGTGCGAGGCCATCTCTTGGCCGAGGCCACTTCAGACGCTTCGGGCCGGAGGCGGTGGATGGCGCGGGTGGCCTCCAACGCACTGGCGGTGGCGTTGCGCGAGCTCGAATCCGGCCTCGATGACGCAAGTGAGCACGCCCTTCGCCTTGGTCGACTGGGTGTGGCTGATGAAGCGACGCTGTCGCATCGCGTGCGAGATGGTGAATTTGATGACCGAAGTCGTGAGTTGGCCCGTGAGTTGTGGGAGGTCACGTTGGTCAAACTTTGTGTTGCCAATCCCGACTACCGTGATGAGGCTCTCGAACCGCTCGACGAGCCCTCCTGACAAGGAAGCCAGAGTTGAAATTCAGATTTGTGTTGGTCGCTGCGCCTCTGATGCTGCTGGCGCTGTTGGCAGCATCGTGTGGAGGCGGATCCGTCGACGACACCGCCAAGTCATCGGTCACGATTGATATCGAGATCCGTGGTGGAGCTCCCGTTGGTGGGATCCAACAAATCACAGTGCGACGCGGCGATGAGGTCACAGTAGATGTCGCCGGCGACTCGACGGGTCGTGTCCATATCCACGGCTACGACCTGTTCGTCGATCTCAACGACGGTTCGGGAACCACCCAATTCGATGCGCTCATACCGGGAGTGTTCTCGATGGAGATCGAAGCAACGAGCAGGCAACTCGTGAAACTCACGGTTTCGTGAGAACAACCACACGAACACGACTTGGAGTCGGTGCATTCCTGGCCACGGTGGCGTTGCTCGGGTTGTTGGCCGAACCCGCTTGGGCGCATGGCATCGGCGGGCGAACCGATCTTCCGCTGCCGGCATGGCAAATGACTTGGGCCGCCGGATTCGCGGTGGCGAGCTCATTTGTGGCTCTAGGGGCGTTCTGGTCGAGACCTTTGCTTCATGACGCCGCCAAGGGGCGCGAACTTCCCGGATGGCTCCAACCAACCGCTTGGATTTTCTGGGTCACGAAGACCATTGGCGTGGCCATGTTCGGCCTGCTGCTCTACGCCGCATGGTTCGGTAACGAGAACTCGGCGGTCAACATTTCAGGCGATGCGGTCTTCATCGTGTTTTGGGTTGGATTGCAGATCTTGTCGGCGGTGATCGGTGACATCTGGTCGGCGTTCAACCCGTTCATCACCATTGCCGACACTGCCGCTTGGTTGAAGGGGAGATTGGTGGGCCATCGATCGGCCGGAGCCGACACGCTCGAGGCGCCCGAAACGGCCAAATCCATCTGGCCGGCTGTTGTCGCCATCGCCTCATTCTCGTGGATGGAGCTCGCCTATCACAGCGCGGCATCGCCGAGATCCTTGGCCTTGTATCTCAGCCTCTACACGGTGGCAGTTCTGGGGGGTGCTGCATACCGCGGCAAGGACTGGGCCCGGCGAGCCGACGGATTCGGCCAACTGATGACCATCATCTCGTCTGCCTCACCGTTGTTTCGCTCTGAAGGCAAGCTGCGGGTTCGGCCACCTCTGTCTGGTGTGTCTCGTCTCGACGTGCATCCGGGAATGGTTGCATTCATTCTCGTGGTGCTTGGCACAACCACATTCGACGGCTTCACTCGTAGTTCGACCTGGGCACGAGTCGCGGGCAACAGCACCGGGTGGTCGCTCACCTTCATCAACACGTTCGGACTTGCCGTGGTGATCGCCCTGGTGGCTCTGGTGTTTTTTGTGGCTATCAAGTCGATGTCGACGGTCACCGGCGACTCGGAGTATGAGCTTGGTGACCTTTTCGGTCCGACCTTGGTCACGATCATGGTCGCCTACACGGTTGCCCACTATTTCAGTCTGTTGGTGCTCGACGGGCAGCGCTTCATCATCCAGATCAGCGACCCCTTTGGTCGCGGATGGGATCTGTTCGGGACGAAGGATTACGCCATCAATTGGGCTCTCATCTCGACTGGAGCGATCGCTTGGGTTCAGACGGCTGCCATCGCTGTGGGCCATGTGCTGGCGGTGGCGGCTGCACATGACTTGTCGATCAGGCGCTACGAACGGAGCGTGGCTCTGAGATCTCAGTACTCGATGTTGGCGGTGATGATCTCGTACACGGTCGTGGGCCTGATCATTTTGCTCGGAGCGTTCTGATCGATCGCGTATCGATCATGTTCGTTGGCTGAGGAGGCGGCCAGTGAGAAAATCGAGCACCTGATCGAGGGCTTCGCGGGTCGGGTGCCCGGGTTGGTCCACGAGATGTTCGGTGAGAACGCTGTGGGCGTTCTTGGGGATGTTGAGCGCCGGGTCGGGACTGGTGATTTCGACTCCGATGAAGTTTTCACCCAGCACCGACCTGAGCGTCTCGAAACGCTCGGCGGGCACGGCGGAGTCGCTGGTGAATCTCAGGCCCAGCACAGCGCAACCCTGGTTTGCTCGCTCGGCGACGACCTCGAGTTCGTCGCTGTCGAGCCCGACGGACGCCTTTCTGTCCTTGCCGAAGGGAAAGGGTTGGGATGGCTGGCTGAGAACCGGCGCGATGACAGCATCGTCGAGCATCATGGCCAACCCGAATCCTCCGGTGAAGCACATCCCGACAAAGCCGATGCCGGGGCCGCCATGGTCCTGGTGAAGCTTGCGGGCGAGAGCCCGAAGCCAGGCGGTGGCCGGAGCCGAGTCGCGTTTGGCCAGACAGTGGAATTCCCTGCTTACACATGCCCGGCCAATGACGCGCAACGCGCGTGGCATTGTGCCCTCTGCGCCTGGGGTCCCGAACATCGATGGCATCGCTACTGACATGCCCAGGGCGACCAGCCGATCAGCGAATTCGGTGACCTTTGGCGTGATACCGGGCACCTCGGCTGCCACCAACACGCACGGGCCGTCGCCGCGGTGGTAGACGTCGTGGGTTATCCCCTCATGTGAGAACGATTCGATCCGATATTCATCAAGGGCCATGGCCGACAAACCTATTGGACGCCTGACCACTGAGTTCATGTCAGTTCTGTTACGATTAGTGAGAATGTTGCGGAACTTCAAATGGGGCGCGCCGCTACCGGCAGTCGGCCTCATCTTGGCAATCTTGCTGGGAGTGGTCGGCCCGGCACTCGCCCAAGACACGATCGACGATCTTCGATCGCAGCGCGAAGACAACGTGCGTCAGGCCGCCGATGCCGCAGCGCAGATCGATTTGCTCACCGCCCACGATCAGGAACTGGTGGACGCCATAGCGGCCCTTGACTTGCAGATTTCCCTGCAGGAATCGAAGGTTGCGGCTGCGCAGCGGGCGATTCTCGATGCCGAGGCCGATGCTGCGCGATTTCGTGCCGAGGCAGCCTCGTTCGGCGACGAACTGGAAGCGTTGCGCGTGAGATTACGCGAGAACGCCATCGACGCCTACATCCGACCGTCGGCGTCGGCAATGTCGCAGCTGAACAACAGCGACCTCATGGAGGAGGCGCTGCGGCGCTCGTTCCTTGATGACATTGTTGGCGATACCACGCAACTGATCGATGAGCTGAGGGCGGTTGAGGCTCGCCGACTCAGTGCGGGAGAGGCGGCTGACGCCGCGGCCGCCGCGGCAGAACAGCTGCGCGAATCGCGAGCCGCTCACTTGGCAAGTCTCGACGCAGCCAAATCCGAACAGCAACGGCTCCGTGCTGAGCTTCAGGATCGAGTCGCCGAATGGCAGGCCAGTATCGATCAATTCGACCAAGCCAACTTGGATATCGAAGCCGAGATACAAAGCATCGAGGCCGAGATCGCGCGAAAGGCCGCGGAAGAGGCCGCTCGCAAGGCCGCCGCCGAGGCGGCACGCAAGGCGGCGGCAAAGGAAGCTGCTCAAAAGGCAGCTGAACGAGCGGCCGCGGCCCGAGGCTCTCAGCCCGGCGGCTCCTCGGCGACTCAGCCGGCGTCTCCGGTTGGCGACTTCGTGGTCACAAATCGCCCGGTCCCGGGACGAATCACCAGTCCGTTCGGTCCTCGGTCGCATCCGATCTTCGGTAGCACGTCATCTCACCCAGGCATCGACATGCACGCTCGCACCGGTGACCCGATCTTTGCCGCTGCCGACGGTGAGGTGATCACGGCGCGGTGGATCAATGGCTACGGCAATGCTGTCGTGATCTCCCACGGCGGCGGATTCTCGACTCTTTACGGGCACCAATCGGAGATCCTCGTGGCGGTGGGCGACACGGTGACCGGCGGCGAGACCATCGGATTGGTGGGAAGCACTGGATGGTCCACCGGACCGCATCTTCACTTCGAGGTGCGCGTGCACGGCATCGTCGTCGACCCGGCACCTTTCCTTCCCTGAGATTCGCGCTGGTGGAGGACCCCACCGGCCACTACTCTCACCACCGTGAGTGGGACACGTAAGCAAGAGTCACGCGTACGGTGGCCGACCGTGGGCATAGTGATAGCTGTGTCGCTGCTCTGCGCGGCGAGGATCCCGCCTCTTCAGCGGGCTGCTGCGGCCAACCGGACGCGTTCGTTGCCCGAGTCAGTCGTGTCGACCGAAATTGCCGGGGCTGTTGAACAGAGGGCTGACGAGTTTGCCATTGCGCCCACATCCGACCTTTCGATTGTTCATGTCTCGGTCACCTCATGTGGCGGTCGCAGGACCGGAACCGGATTCGTCGCCGCCAACAACCTGATTCTCACGGCCGCGCATGTGGTGGGCGACGCCGCACTGGTACGGATCGACTTCGGTGCAGCTTCGGCAACCGGTGAGGTGATGGGGAGGTTCGCCGATGGCAGCGACATCGCGGTTATCGAGCTGGGCACCGGCGATCTCGCCACGCCAGTGGTCGGGAGTCTTCCTTCGATGGGTCAGCCGATAACGATCGTGGGGCATCCTGCCAACGGCCCGAGAACGGCCGCAGTCGGCTCACGGGTGGAGCCGCTCCCATCGACATCTGAAGCGCTGAGTGGCGATCTGATCGGAGTGGCAGCAAAGTCGGGTGAGGGTTTTTCGGGTGGTCCAGCTGTCGACGCCCATGGCGGCCTCATCGGCATGGTGGTCGCGGCCGAGGTCGGAACCGGCACCACGCTCATCGTCCCGGTCGGCAACCCGGCTGAATTGTCGGGAATGGAGTTGGTCGACAACGAGTGCCAGGCGAGCTCGTGACTTCGCTGTGTGTATCGTCTGGAGATGCTTGATCCGGTCAGCATTTTGGTGTTGGCGGCCGGCGACCCGGGTGTGGCCGTCGAGGCTCCGCCGCACGACTTGGTGATCGCCGCCGACAGCGGGCTTGACTTGGCCGACTCGCTCGGCTTGTCGGTTGACTTGATTATCGGAGACATGGACTCCGTCAGTGAGCGGGCACTGCGCCGCGCTGAAGAGGATGGGATCGACGTTGAACGTCACCCACGGGCAAAGGACCGAACCGATCTGGAACTGGCCATGTCTGAGGCAGTTGCACGAGGGGCAACGGCGATTCATGTGATGGTTGGCGCCGGCGGCCGACTCGACCATGCATCCGCCAACCTCGCGGTATTGGCATCACCGGAGTGGGGAGGTGTCGCGGTGAGCGGCACCGTCGGTAGATCTCGTGTGTGGGTCGTTCGAGGCCAACTCGATCTGATGTTGCCCATCGGAGAGTTGGTGTCGCTCCTGCCAATTGGTGGTCCAGCGATTGGCGTCACAACCAGCGGCCTCGAGTGGCAACTCGAGCGTGAGGAACTGAGCCCCTATTCCGCTCGGGGTGTCTCCAACGTGGTTGTTTCACCAACGGTCACCATCGATGTGGAGAGTGGTGTGCTGCTGGCGGTCAACTCGCCCATGCGGCCCAACGCCCGCGGCGCCGTTCGAGGCTGAGTGGCAGGCCAAAACATTTCGAAAGGTTCTCGCCAGTGAGAATCTCACTCATCGGGCCCTGAGCCACGGCCGAACCATCTCGCACCATCAGCACGTGGGTGAAGCCATCAGGGATCTCCTCGACGTGATGAGTAACCAACACGATCGGAGGCACGAGTGGATCATGTGCCAGATCAGCGAGAGTGGACACAAGTTGTTCACGCCCTGCAAGGTCGAGAGCGGCGGTCGGCTCGTCGAGCAGAATCAGACCCGGCTCGGTCGAGAGCGCACGGGCCAGCAGCACGCGCTGCCGTTCCCCGGCCGAGAGTGTGCCAAAGCGTCGATCGGCCAGGCGCGAAACTCCGACCCGAGCGAGCGAAGCGAGTGCCCGGTCACGATCGGTTTCGTCGTAGGAGTGCCACCACGGTTCCAATGCCGCGTTCGCGGCGGTCATCACAACGTCGCTGGAGGTCAATTCTGGGCGAAGCATGTCGGCCATGGCCGAGCTGGCAAACCCGATCTTGGCGCGAAGAGTGCGTACATCGGCTCGGCCCAACTGATCACCGAGGACAGTGACCTCGCCCGCCGATGGATGAAGCCACATTGAAGCAATTCGAATGAGTGTGGTCTTTCCGGATCCGTTGAGACCGAGGACCACCCAATGCTGTCCGGGCTCCACTGTCCAATCGATTCCGCGCAGAATTTCGGTGTCGTCAACCCGTCGTTGGACCCCTACCAGCTTCAACACGCTCTGTTTCACGGATGGGAGCATACGAGCGCAGGTTGGTCAGATGATGATTTTGGCGATGAGCGCAACCGCGGACAGTATCGAAAGAGCCAATACGAGCGGCCGAACCCGCCCGGCGTCGACGTGTTTGCGAAGCGGGCCCGAGATGGCGAATCCCAGAAACGATCCCGGCATGAGAGCAATACCGGTGAGAATCTCCGATGTGCCGAGTCGGCCTGCCGCGGCGATGGCGGGCAGCGTGAGTGTGGAGCCGACCACGAAGAACGCTGACAAGGTCGACCGGACGGCCGGACCCTGACGATGTTGAAGCGACAATGCCGCCGGCGGACCGCCAATGGACGCAGTGGTCGAACCGAACCCGGAGATTGCGCCGGCTACCGCGAAGCTGGACCTCGACTCGGGAATTCGCAGCACGCCCGATGAAAGCAGCACCGCGACAATGATGGTGATGGCAACCATGAGTCTCAGCGAGGAATCAGATACCGAGCCGAGCACGATTGAGCCGAGTATGACGCCGGGAAGTCGACCTGCTGTTCCCCAGCGAACAAAGTGCCAGTCGACAAAATGCCGTTCACGAAGCGCGGAGGAGATGATGAGCGAGGTGCTGGCAATGAATATCGGCCCCGGTACGAAAGCCGTGTCGATCAGGGCCAGCAGGGGAGCAGCGATGAGATTGGCACCGAATCCGACCGAGCCCTGAATGGTTGATGAGCAAGTGATGATGAGCAGGGCAAAAACAAGTGATGACACGTCGACGCTCACTCTGTGGAACCTCCGTGCAGGACCCAAGCCTCGTACATGGCCGCGTAGCGGCCTCCTTCGGACAGGAGCTGTTGATGACTACCCAGCTCCACGATTGATCCGTCGTGCACCACCGCTATCCGATCGGCCCGCTTGGCGGTGGCGAGTCGGTGAGCGATGATCACCGCTGTACGTCCGCCGAGCAACGCATCGAGCGCCCGCTCCACGATTGCCTCGGACTTCAGATCGAGGTTGCTGGTGGCCTCATCCAGAACAAGCACCCGGGGCCTGGCCACAAAGGCGCGCGCCAGGGCCAGAAGTTGGCGTTCCCCGGCCGATAAAGAGGCACCACGTTCGTGGACGACAGCATCCAGTCCCCCAAGTCGGTTCACCAACTCGCCAATTCCGATCGCTTGAAGAGCATCCTGCAGTTCCGCATCGGTGGCACCGGGTTTGGCGAACGCCACGTTGTCGCGGACCACCCCGGCGAAGAGGAACGGCTCTTGAGGCACAACTCCCAGCTGGGACCGAAGGCTGGTGAGGGTGACATCTCGCAGATCGTGTCCGTCTATCGCGACCACACCTGATTGAGGGTCGTAGAACCGGGTGACCAACTTGGCGATGGTGGACTTGCCGGCACCGGTCTCTCCCACGAAGGCGATCGACTCGCCGGGAGCCACCCGCAGCGACACGTTCTTCAGGACCCGGGCGTCGGCCGAATAGCCAAACGTGACGTTGCGCAGCTCGATTTCGCCCTCAATCGGGGGTAGGTCAACGGCGGTCGGAGACTCGAGCGCCGTGGGTTCGGTGCTGAGCAAATGCCTCAATTTCACAACTGCAGCCCCACCTTGTTGGTAGGAGTTGTAGAGCTGGACGAGCGTTTGGATTGGGGCAAAGAACGATGTGAGGAATAGCAGGAATGCGGCCAGCTCACCGATCGTGATTCGGCCGTTGGAAACCATGACCCCGCCAACACCGAGGAGTGTCGCCTGGCTCAGAATTCCCACCATGTCGGTTGACGGCGCGTAGATCGAATTGAGCCGTGCCGTCGCGATATTGGCGTCGCGGTGGTCGCCGACCACGTTGCGATGCTCGGTGACGTTCACGGCCCTTCGATTGTGAGCGACGATCACTCGAATGCCGGCAAGGGATTCCTGAAGATGGGACAACAGGTCGGCTATCCGGTCGCGAACGCGGATGTAGGCGGTGGCCGACGCATCTCGAAACCAAAGCGAAATGACGACTGTGGGCGGGACTGCCACTGCGAGAGTGATCACCGCGAGCAGCGGGTCGTATATGAACATCAGCGTGGTGATGACGATCAGGGTGAGTGCCTGCACCAAGAGGTTGACGATGCCATCTTGAAAGAGAACGGACAGAGCCTCGATGTCGGACGTCATCCGAGTGAGCAGCACGCCCGCCTTTTCGTTCGTGTAGTAGTCGACGCCCTGTCGTTGCATGTGGCTGAAAACTCGAACACGAAGCGCCTCGTTGAGGCGTTCCCCGAGTCGCCCGGTGAAGGCCACGCGGATGGAACCCATCACTGCTGACAACGCGACGGCCGCCACGTATGCACCGGCTGCAACAACGAGCACCCCTTTGTCGCCGACGCGTACCCCCTTGTCGATTCCAATCTGGGTGAGGATTGGTCCGAGTTGCAAAGCGATCGTTTCTATGGCGACGAGCACCGCGGCCACCGCCAATCGGCCGCGATGGGGCCACAAGAACCGTTTCAAGGTGAATGGCCTGCGGTCCCAATCGATGTGCGACCACGGAACACGGCCGACTTCATGCTTTGGCTCGTGGCGTAATACCTTCTCGACCTTTTGGCGGAGGTCTCCCGGTACATCAGCGTGGGGTAGTCCCGCGGCCGCGCTCGACTGCACCGACGTCGGTCCACCTCCGAATCCTCCACCTCCACCTACTGCGAACATCAGCTCTCGCTATCGCTGGTCGAAGCATCGGAGTCGGCAAGTATCGCGACATACCGTGGCTCGCGTTCGAGCAGTTCGAGGTGAGTGCCCGTTGCTGCGACCTTTCCGTCTTCGATCAGCACCACCCGGTCGGCCAACGCGATGGTCGACAGACGGTGGGCAATCAGAATTGTCGTACGGCTGGAGCGACGGGCAGTGAGAGCATCATGGATGCGTTGCTCGACAGCCACATCGACCGCGCTGGTGGCATCATCGAGGATGAGGATCGTGGGGTCGGCGAGGAACGTGCGTGCCAGAGCAAGCCGCTGGCGTTGACCGCCCGACAGAGTAAGGCCACGTTCGCCAACCACGGTCGTCCGTCCGTTGGGAAGTCCGCTCACGAATGCCTCGACAGCTGCATCCTCCAGCGCCGAGTCGACAGCGGCGTCGGGCGAGCCAGGCCTTGCGAACTCGACGTTGTCTCGGATCGTCGACGCGAACAGAAATGGGTCGTCGGAAGCTGCGGTGACCTGGCGGCGCAAGTCGGTGAGAGAGATCTCTCTCACGTCGGTTCCGTCGATCGTGATTCGCCCGTCGATTACGTCGTAAAACCGGCTGAGGAGCCGGGCAATCGTGGATTTGCCGCTGCCGGTTCGGCCCACGATCGCGACCGTCTCGCCGGGCTCAATCGTGAGCGTCAACCCATTGAGGACCTTGGACGACGGATCGGTTGGGTAACTGAAAGTCACTGATTCGAAAGAGACTCGGCCATCGGGATCCGTGAGTGGTTTGGGGACAGGATCCTCCAAAACCTCTGGCCGCTCATCGAGGATTTCGAACACTCTCACGGCCGCTGCTCCGGCCCGTTGCCACTGGATCAGGATGAATCCCACAAATCTGAACGGCACAGCCAGCATCAGTACGAAGGTGGAGAACGTGACCAGTTCACCTATCTGGATACTGCCGTCGATCGCTCGCACACCGCCGAACAACAAGACAAGGGCCAGCCCAAGGCGAGGAAGTGCTTCCATCATGGGTGCGTTCTTTGCTCGGGCGTCGGCGAGGGCGGTGCCTGCCCATCTCAATCGTCGGGCAGCCAGCGCCAAGTGTTGCACCTGGTTGCTCTCCTGGGCGAAGGCTCTGACCACCGTGGCGCCCTGGATGTTCTCGTCGACGATCGTGGCAACGTCGGCTTGTCTGGCTTGTACAACCCACGAAAGCGGGAAGAGGAGATTCCTGAGCCGTCGGCCGACCACATACACGAAGGGGAGCGATACCAACGCCACGATCGTGAGCGGCAGGTCGATGATGACCATCGCGATCACGGCCCATGTGAGCAGCACGAATTGCATGGCGATCATCGGACCGAAGGCGAAGAGGAGTTGGATCGACCTGACATCGGTGTTGGCTCGTGAGATCACCTGGCCGCTTTGTGTGCGATCCCAGAACGAGAACGAGAGTTCGGTGAGTCGCTCGAATATCAGATTTCTCAGATCGCTCTCGATCTTGTGTGCCGCGGTGAACAGCCCGAATCGGAAGAAATAGCCGAGGGAAAACCGGAGCGTGGCCACCACCGCAAGTGTGACGACGTAGGGAGTCACCGAGCGGCCGGCATTGACGGCATCGATACCCCGTCCGACCGTGATTGGCACGGCGACGGACCCGGCTGTGGCCACCATCCCGGCCAAGGTCGAAACGTAGAACAGTCGCCTGTGGGATTTCACCACGGGCCACACGCGGCGGATCCAGCCGAGCGTTCGATCGGGATCTATGTTCGCCTTGGGGCGCTCGAACCGGCTGTCGATATGGGAATTCGACCCGGGATCGTCGCCGGCTGTCTCAGGCATTCGTACAACCTACGGCTACATTCGCGTACCGCACTGATCGAGGAGGATCGATAGACACCGCATTGAGGCTTTTGGCAGTTTTCGCGCTGGTCGCAGCCAACGCCGCCTTTGTCGCTGCCGAGTTCGCGCTGGTGGCGGTCGACCGTACTCGAGTCGAGGAGCGCGCTGGTTCGGGAAAACGCGGAGCGAAACGTGTGCAGCGTTTGCTCGAACATTTGTCGTACCACCTATCCGGAGCGCAATTCGGCATCACGGTCACATCGCTGTTGTTGGGTTTCATTGCAGAACCGGCTGTCGCCGATCTGATCGACCCGGCGCTCGGTGGCCTGTTGGGATCTTCCAGTGCCGGCGCGTCGATCGTCATCGCTTTGTCCATCGCCACCGTTGTCCAGATGGTGTTCGGTGAACTGGTGCCGAAGTCATTGGCCACCAGCAGCCCTCTCGCCACAGCTGTGGCATTGTCCCGCCCAATGGCTGCCTACGGCTTGGTGTCGCGCCCGGTGGTGTCGATGCTCGACAGCCTGGCGGCCCGTATCTCGCGACGGCTCGGATTCGAGCAAGTCGGCGAGGGCGATTTCGCCCCTGATCGCACCGAGATCGAGCAGTTGATCAGGTCGTCGGGCGAGGAGGGCACCCTCGATGCCGGCGAGGTGCGGCTGTTGACCCGGTCGATTCGACTGGCCGACAAGTCGGCCGACGATGCAATGGTGCCTCGAGTGCAGGTCCTGTCGATCGATTGCAATTCCACGATCGCCGATCTCGTTGAGCTCGCTGTTCAGACCGGTCACAGCCGGTTCCCCGTGACCGCCGGGGATCTCGATTCGATAGTTGGCGTGGTCCACGTCAAGTCGGTTCACGCGGTGCCGGTGAGAAGCAGAAAGACCACCAGCGTCGAGAGTGTGATGGCGCGGGTTCTGGCAGTCCCGGAAACGAAGGACCTCGATGAGTTGCTGGTCGACCTGAGAGAGCGGGGAGGTCAGCTGGCCGTTGTGATCGATGAACACGGTGGCACGGCGGGAATCATCACTCTCGAAGACATTCTCGAGGAAATTGTGGGCGAGATCGATGACGAACACGACGAGGTGCCCGCGTCACTGACCCGAGTCGAATCGAAGGGCTCGACGATCATTCCGGCATCGCTGCATCACGACGAGGTGCTCGACCTGGTGGGTTTCGAGATGCCGGAAGGTGAATACGAGACTCTTGCCGGACTGGTCCTTGATCGTTTGGGTCGAATCCCGGGGACGGGAGAGATTTGTGTGGTCGACGGTTGGCGAATCGAAGTTGTGGCCATGGACCGGCTGAGAATCGCCACCGTGCGTTTGGTCGAACCGCGTCAGGAGATGCCATGACCGCATGGATGCTGGTCGTGGCGGTGATCCTGGTGGGGATCAACGCGTTCTTCGTGTCGGTCGAGTTTTCGCTCATCGGCAGTCGCACGTCGCGTTTGGAGCCGATGGCCGACAATTCAGACGACGGTGCCACTGCCGCTCTCGACGCGATACGTCATCTCCAACCACAACTGGCCGGGGCACAGCTCGGTATCACGATGGCCTCACTCGGCTTGGGATTCGTGGGTGAACCGGCAGTATCGAGCGTGATCGAATCCGTGCTTGAAAGCTTCGTGGAGTTGCCATCGGGCGTGTTGCACGGAATCGGTTTCGTTGCGGCTCTCGGCGTGGTGGTCACGATCCACATGGTTCTCGGAGAGATGGTGCCGAAGAACATCGCCATGGCCGGACCCGAGCGCGCCGCTCGGATTCTTGCCCCGGTCCATCGTGTCTACGTGAGCGCTTTCAAGCCGGTCATCTGGTTCCTGAATGAATCGTCCAATCTTGCGGTTCGGCTGCTCGGTCGAGAACCAGTCGACGAACTCAACACCGCTCTTACCGTCAATGAATTCCATGCTCTGATCGCCGGTGCCCAGGAGGAAGGTGTGCTTGAGGTGGCAGAGCACGACTTGCTGGCCGGTGCGCTTGATTTCCGGGCTCGAACGGCCGGGTCGATCATGGTTCCGAGGTCGCGGATGGTGAGCGTGCTCAGAGTGACGCCCGTGGCCGAGATTGAGGCCGTGGTGGCGCAGTCAGGACACAGCCGGCTCCCGGTCGAGGGAACCGCTTCCGACGACATCATTGGGTTTGTCCACTCCAAGGACCTGCTGCGCCTGCCGGCCGATGCCCGCTCGGAGGCGGTGCCGCTCGAGATGATCCGCCGCATGTTGATCGTGCCACCCGACAGATCGATTCGTGATCTCATGCGATCGATGCGGCGCATGCGACGCCACATGGCATTGGTGCGCGACGATCGGGGAGTCCTGTTGGGGATGGTGACTCTGGAGGATGTGCTCGAGTCGCTGGTGGGCGATATCAGAGATGAAACGGATCGCCCCGAGGCCTGACCGACGTCAGGCGCCGGTGAAGTGGAATCCGCCGTCGACGTGAATGATCGACCCTGTGGTGGAGGGGAACCAATCAGAGAGCATGGCCACGGTTGACTTGGCAACCGCTGATGAGTCCATGACATCCCAGCCGAGCGGTGCCCGGTCGTCCCACGCGTCCTCAAATTTCGAGAACCCGGGAATTGATCTGGCGGCCACGGTCTTTATCGGGCCGGCGGCGATGAGATTGCAGCGAACGCCGGAGTGCCCCAACTCTCGGGCCAGATACCGATTGGTGGACTCGAGAGCGGCCTTGGCCACTCCCATCCAGTTGTAGGCGGGCCAGGCAACGGTGGCATCGAAGTCGAGCCCGATTATCGATCCACCATCGGTCATCAATGGAGCGGTGGCATCGGCCAGGAGTTTGAGCGAAAACGCCGATATCTCGATCGCCACGTTGACGTCCTCCCAGGTGGCTCCCATGAGGTTGTCGCCGAGGCAGGCTTCAGGGGCGAATCCGATGGCGTGAAGTGCGCCATCGACCTTTCCCCACTTCGATTCGAGTCGATCGCGCAGGGTGGCTACCTGGGATGCGTCTGATACGTCGAATTCGATCACCTCGGGCTCGACGGGCAATTTTCGAGCCGTGCGTTGGGTGAGCCGCATGCCGCGTCCCGCTCCGGTGAGAACGATCTCGGCGCCTTCTTCTTGGGCCAGCTTGGCAATACCGTATGCCAGCGAGGAGTCGGTGAGCACCCCGGTGATCACAATTCGCTTACCGTCGAGCAGGCCCACTGTTCCTCCATTCTGCGGGCCGATCTGCGGCCCCGCCGGATGAGACCGGCACGGACTCCAAGACGTTACGGCCTGAAACGCCCCACGACGACGATATCCAACGCGTAGCGTGCTGTCCCGTGGCAATGCATCTCTATGACACAGTCCGAGGGTCGACGGTGGAGTTCGTTGCACCTCACGAGGTTTCGATGTACGTGTGCGGCATCACCCCGTACGACGCAACCCATCTTGGACATGCCGCCACCTACACGACCTACGACGTTCTCCAACGCCGATTGATCGACATGGGCCACGTCGTCAAGTACGTACGAAACATCACCGACGTCGACGACAGCATTCTCGCCGCGGCTCGCCGCAGGGGCGTTCACTATCTCGACTTGGCGTTCGGGGAGCGTGCGCGTTTCGACGACGACATGGCCTCGCTCAACACTCTGGCTCCATGGTCAGAACCGAGGGCCACCGGAGCCATCCCCGAAATCCGAGGGCTGATCGACTCGACCATTGCCGCGGGTCACGCCTACGAATCGAACGGAGCGGTGTATTTCGACACCTCCTCCATCGACGATTTTGGGACCGTCTCGAATTTTGGAATCCCACGAATGCAGGAGTTGTCACGGGAGTGGGGCGAACTTCCCGACGATCCCTCCAAGAAGAACCCGCTCGACTTCGTTCTGTGGCGGCCCTCGGGTGACGGCGAGCCGGAATGGAACTCGCGATGGGGCACGGGTCGTCCGGGCTGGCATGTCGAATGCAGCGCGCTGGCCATGCGTGAACTTGGCCCCACGATCGACATCCACGGTGGGGGAGTCGATCTGCTCTACCCGCATCACGAATGCGTCAGGGCACAGTGCGAATCTGTCACGGGTCAAACTTTTGTGCGCCATTGGCTGCATCACGCGATGGTCCATCTCGACGGTCGAAAGATGTCGAAATCGCTGGGCAACCTGGTGTTTGTTCACGAACTTCGTCAACGGGTTGAACCCGCGGTGATCCGGCTCGCTTTGTCGGTGCATCACTATCGTCGGCCCTGGCAATGGAGCGATGATCTACTGACCGAGGCTGAGGCCCGTTTGGGTAGGTGGCGAGCCGCTCGCGGGGCTGTGTCCAACGCGGGAGTGCCCGGCGAGAGCAAGCTGATGGACGAGGTGAGAAGCCGCATCGACTCCGATCTCGACATCCCGGGGGCGATCCGTTTCATCGATCGGGCCGCGTCCGAGAATGTTGATCCAACGGCCGCAGCATCGCTCCTTGGCGTGAACTTGGATGATGCGGATTGAGCGTCGGGCATACGTTCATGCCTCCGACCTGCGAAGTTTCCCGTGATGCGCCATGATGGGAGTCCGCGAAGGGGAGAAAGCGTGGCAGCCGACGATCAGAAGATGCAGAAGTTGGCGGTTTCCGTCATGCGTCCCGTGTTCAAGGCATGTTGGCGGATCAATGTTGTCGGACTCGACAACATCCCAGCCGATGGTCCGGCCATTTTGGCTCCCAACCATTCGTCGGTGATCGATTCGTTCTTTTTGCCAGCGGTATTGCCGCGCTGTATCACCTTCGTGGGGAAAGCCGAATATCTCGACGATTGGAAGACGCGTCGGTTGTTCCCGGCTCTTGGCATGATTCCGATCGACAGGAGTGGCGGCGACTCATCCCAGCGTGCGCTCGACGCCGCAGCCGATTTGTTGGAGTGCGGTCAGTTGTTTGGGATCTATCCGGAGGGAACCAGGTCACGTACGGGATTCCTCCACCGAGGGCACACGGGTGCGGCGCGCTTGGCCGTCCGGACCGGGGCCCCGATCATCCCGGTGGGAATCTTGGGCACCCGCAGGATCCAACCGCCGGATGCGTCCTGCCCCAAGCCTTTTCTCCCGGCCGAGATCAAGTTTGGTCATCCGATCCGCGCGGCAGGATCAAAGCACGTGTCCGACACCCGCCTACGACTCCGTCAAATGACTGATGAGTTGATGTTCGAGATTCGGGCTCTCACGGGGCAGGACTACGTCAACACGTATGCCACCAAGGGCCGCCATGTTGCCACCACCACTCTTGAGACGAGGATCGACCCGGAAATGCCCCCCCGCCGTTCGTCGGCCGACGTTTTGAGGCCGGCAGCCGTCTGATCGGACGCACGTCCCGTCGGAATTGGGTGAATTGTCGCGTCCGGTTGCGCGGCGCGCCGCTAACCTCGCCCACGTATGACTGGTTCGATCTCGATAACCCTTCCCGACGGCTCAGAGCGGGTGCTGGAAGCCGGCGCCACCGGCGCCGATTTGGCGGCATCCATTGGTCGCCGCTTGGCATCGGCAGCACTTGTCACCGTCGTCAACGGCGAGGAGCGCGATCTGGACGAGCATCTTCCCGACGGCGCCGTGGTTGAGATAGTCACATCCGATTCGGATCGTGGACTTCACACCATTCGCCATTCCACGGCCCACGTGCTGGCGCAAGCGCTACTCGATATGTTCCCCGGAACTGATCTGGCGATTGGACCGCCGATCGAGAACGGCTTCTACTACGACGTTGAACTTCCCGATGGCGCAACCATCAGCGACGATGACCTTGAACGCGTCGAGAAGCGAATGAGTGAAATCGTTGCCGCCGACCAGCCTTTCGTACGCCATGAACTGGACCTCGATGAGGCGGTCGAGTTCTTTTCCGAGTCGCCGTTCAAGCTCGAAATCATTGAGCGAGTTCGGGCCGGTGCGGTCGACGCCGAAGACGCCGGCGAGGTCGCAAGCAACAACTCGATCAGCTATTACGCCAACGGAGACATATCCATTCCGGGCACTTTCCGAGACATGTGCACCGGGCCCCATGTTCCCTCTACGGGTCGCCTCCGACATTTCAAGCTCCAGTCCGTCGCCGGCGCGTACTGGCGAGGCGACGTGACCCGCCCCATGCTTCAGCGGATCTACGGCACCGCATGGGCATCCAAGAAGGATCTCGAGGGTCATCTCGATCGTCTGGCCGAAGCAGAGAAGCGCGACCACCGACGTCTGGCCAAGGAACTCGATCTTGTGTCGTGGCCCGAGGAGCTGGGCCCCGGTCTTGCCGTCTGGCATCCCAAGGGCGCCCTGGTCCGCAAGATCATGGAGGACTACTCCAGGGATCGCCACGAACACGGTGGGTACGAGTTCGTCTTCTCGCCCCATCTCGCCAAATCAGTGTTGTGGGAGACATCCGGTCATCTCGATTTCTACGCCGACAGCATGTACCCGGCGATGGAGATGGATGGGGCCAGCTACTACCCCAAGCCGATGAATTGTCCGTTCCACGTGATGATTTACAAATCGAATCTGCGCAGCTACCGAGAGCTGCCGCTGCGCTTGTTCGAGCTGGGCGCCGTCTACCGATATGAGCTCTCCGGCGCCGTCCATGGCCTGCTCAGGAGTCGCGGTTTCACTCAGGATGACAGCCATATTTTTTGCACCCGCGAGGACATTGCCGCGGAGCTGTCGTCGCTTCTGTCGTTCGTGCTGGACGTACTGCGCTCGTTCGGATTCGAGGAATTTCAAGCCAAGCTGTCGACTCGTCCGCCGGAGAAGTCGGTGGGCGAGGACGACCTTTGGGAGCAGGCCACCGAGGGCCTACGCGAGGCGTTGGATGTTGCCTCACTCGACTATGTGGTTGATGAGGGAGGCGGAGCTTTCTACGGCCCGAAGATCGATGTCGACGTGCGAGATGCCATTGGCCGAGCATGGCAGCTTTCCACCATCCAACTCGACTTCAACCTGCCCGACCGATTCGAGCTCGAGTACGTCGCCAGCGACGGTTCTCGCAAACAACCCGTGATGATCCACCGGGCGCTGTTCGGTTCGGTGGAACGCTTCTTCGGAGTGCTGCTGGAGCACTATGCCGGCGCATTCCCAACATGGCTGGCTCCGGAGCAAGTGAGGGTGTTGCCGATCGCCGACGTTCACCAACAGTACGCCAGTGATGTGGCCAACCGCCTCGACGAGGCCGGGCTGAGATCCCAAGTGGTGGAATCCGGGGAGCCCTTGGGAAAGCGGGTACGCAACGCCAAGATGGAAAAGATCCCCTACATCTTGGTGGTCGGAGACGACGACGTCGCCAACGGCACCGCCGGGGTCAACAAACGTGGGGAGGCCAAGCCGGATCGCGGCGTGCCCCTCGAAGACTTCATCAACAGTGTGGCCGCCGAGGTGGCGGCCCTGGCCTGATCGCGGCGGCATCCGATGGTCGATCATCTTTGGGCCGGATGGCGGATGCAGTACATCAACCAGATCGGGTCCTCGGATTCTGTCTCCGAGGGCGAGACTCTGTTCGAGTCGATTCTTGCTTCGGATGCCCCCGACGAACAGACCCACATCGTGTGGCGAGGCGACACGTGTTTCGCCTTGCTGAATGCCTACCCATATACGTCGGGCCACTTGATGGTGCTGCCCAAGAGGGGTGTGGCGTCTCTGGGGGAGCTCACTCCGGCGGAACATGGCGAACTCTGGGACTCGGTGCGTGACGGGGTGGAGGCGGTTGAGAGAGCCTTCTCTCCCGGAGGCGTCAACGTGGGCCTCAATCTCGGGAGAAGCGCCGGCGCGGGCGTACCCGATCACCTGCACGTCCACATTGTTCCCAGGTGGGCGGGCGACACGAACTTCATGACCGCCGTGGCCGACGCGCGGGTGCTGCCAGAAACTCTGACGGAGTCGTGGCGGCGGCTGTGGGAGGCATGGCCGAGGTAGCGGCGAATCCCTCGCCTGCCAATAGCATCGATGCAATGACCAGCGACGCCGGCC
>CAZHMP010000035.1:0-18921 GCA_964533595.1 uncultured Acidimicrobiales bacterium
AATGATCGCGTTGTTCAAGTTCGATGCCGGATACTCCGGGGCAGCCCACGATCACACCGATGCCGAGTTCAGCTACGTGCTCGACGGCGAGCTCATTTCCAACGGAGTCACCATGTCGGCCGGCCACGCCTACGCCGCCGAGGCCGGTACCACCCACTCAGAGTTCCGTACTGATTCTGGAGTCACCCTGGTATCGGTGTTCGCGGTTCCGTCCTGATCATCCTCGGCTTTACAGTTCGATTTCCACGAATCCGTCGCCGGGATCGTCTTTGCCAGACCCGTCTTTCTTGTCGGACGACGAATCGTGCGGTTTCGTGGGCGGGTCGTCAAATCCCGTCAGGTCGTAAGGCTTCGGTCGGGTTGTCAACGTTCTGCCGATCATGCCCATCACAAAATTGCAGCCGCGCTTTGTGATGGCGGCCTCCTCGGGGTTCATCGGATGGGACTTGAACCAATCTCCGTCATCGGGACCGCGTTTGGGCGGATTGGCGGTCTTCTCGATGACTGTTGATCTGACCTTCCAAGCAAAGAGCGAAATCACTCCGAGCGCCACCAGCAAGGCGACGGCGAGATTGCGCGTGCTGAAGCCGCCTCCCGACTGTGTGGATGGCTCATCCAACGGCACCTTGATGTTGGCCGGTTCCTTGGATGGCAGCTGAGTGATCGTGGCCGACGGTAATCCGTCCTCATTGCTGCTTGTCTCAACTCGTGAGGTGGACGTCGTGGTGATGCTGTCGGACGGCTTAGGTGTCAATAGTTTCCCGACCACGCCGTCCTTGCCGTTGCCATTCAGCACCAGAGGATCGCTATCGGGCGTGAAGTCCCATACGTTGTCGGTCAAAATTCGACGTAGTAGTGCCGCCAGAGTGCCGGGAGCCGGGTCGGATGAATCGGTGACGTCGGTCGCGGTAAGCGCACGATTGAGCGGGTCAGGCAGGCGGGTGTCGCCGGAATGCGCCTGGAGCAACACCGAGCCCTGTTTGGCCCAGTCGAAGGCGGGGTCGGTGGCGATGTTGAATACCAGCATCCACACTGGTGATCCGGCCTCGTCCGTACCGGTGGTGAAAGCGAGCCAGTCGTCGGTGTTGAGTGGCGGATCGGTGTCGAATGTCAGGCTGACGCCACCGTCGATCTGAGCGGCGGCGGCCGAGTAGTGGGCATTGGTGTTGGGCCCGAACTGTGTATAGACATCATCCGTGAAAATCCCGTCGATGATCGGGTTGAGAAGCATCGCCAGGGTGGTGCGGCCGTTGCTCCATTTGGTGACATTCACCTGAGGTCCGGGGGACTGCGCCGCCACCGGTGAACTGATCGTGAGCCCAGCAGCCAACAAGACCAGTGCCGCAACCGTTCGCGCCAAGAACTTGCTCATAGCCGCTCCCCGAGATCCTCCTTACCACAGTGGGGGCTTGGCGCGACAAGTCGCGCGGCAGACTCAGGCGATCAGGTCGGCGTCGGCCGGATGGTCCCGCAGATAGGCCACCGCGAACGGGCAGATCGCCGTCACCTTGCGATCGTGTGCTCGCAGGTCGTCAAGCATTCCCCGCATGAGACGATCTGCCATGCCATTGCCGCGAAGCTCTGGATCAGTTTCCACGTGGGGCACTATCACCACATCATCGGCACCTATGCGATAGTCGGCAATCGACACGATTCGGTCGTCCACCCGGAGCTCGTATCGTCGGCGTTCGGGATTGTCGGAGACTTCAAAGACGCTCACCCAACGATTGTTGCAGACGGCCGGCCACAATCTGCACCACGGCCATCGAAACGTCGCCATCACAGCGGTTGTGACGCCGTACGATGTTCGATCGATGATCGTGCAACTTCGAAACGTAGCCACGTCGGCCAAAGAGCGGCTGTCAGAGGCCGAGGACCTGGAGCAGTTGAGTGCGCTCGAAACCGAATTCCTGGGCAAGAAGTCGGAGCTGAGCGGGCTCAAGAAGCGACTCGGCGGGCTTGATCCCGAGGAGCGAAGAGAGGCTGGTCGTGCGCTCAACCAAGTGCGCGCCGAAATCGAGGCGGATGTCGCCGAAACCAGATCCAGACTCGAGACCGCAAGCCTCGCGGCCAAATACGAGGAGGAGCGGCTGGACCTCACCGAGCAACTCTCGGCAATTGATCGTGGCCACTACCACGTCGTGACGCAGGCCCGCGATCGTTTGGAGGATGTCTTCGTCGGTATGGGATTTCATGTTGCCGAAGGTCCGGAAGTCGAGACCGCCTGGTACAACTTCGAAGCTCTCAACATTCCGGAATGGCATCCGGCCCGGGGAAGTCTCGACACGATTTTCGTCAACCTCGGTGAGCAAGAAGAGGTCATGCTTCGCTCGCACACCTCACCGGTGCAAATTCGCACGATGGAAAATCAGAAGCCGCCGATCTACATCGTCGCTCCGGGCCGCACCTTCCGCACCGACACCGCCGACGCCACACATTTGCCGGCCTTCAATCAAATCGAGGGCCTGGTCATCGACCGGGGAATCACGCTCGGCGATCTTGCCGGCACCATTGACAGCTTCGTTCACGCGTTTTTCGGAGGCGACGTGAAGAGCCGACTGCGGCCGTCGTATTTTCCCTTCACCGAACCTTCGGCCGAGTTCGACATCTCCAGACCCGATGGCTCGTGGCTCGAACTCGGCGGTTGCGGAATGGTTCACCCCAATGTCCTGCGCAACTGCGGCATAGATCCAGAGGAATGGCAGGGTTTCGCATTCGGGTTCGGCATCGACCGACTGGCGGTGATGCGCTACCAGCTCGACGACATACGTGAACTTGTAAACAACGACGTCCGATTCTTGAGGCAGTTCTGATGAAGGTCCTACTTTCCTGGCTTCGCGAATTCGCGCCCGACATCGACGGCGACCCCATCGACATCGGGGAAAAGCTGAGTGCGCTCGGTCTGGCTGTCGAAGACATGACCATCACCGGGGGAGGACTCGACGGCATCGTGCTGGCCAAGGTTCTCGACCTGAGTCCGCATCCGGATGCCGACAAGATCCAAGTCGTTCAGGTTGACGCCGGTGACGGCGAGGCCACGCAGGTCTGCTGCGGCGCATTCAACATGACCGTGGGCGACCTGATTCCCTTTGCCACCATTGGCACTGTGATGCCCAATGGCATGGAGATCGGACAGCGCAAGATGCGCGGACAATTGTCCAACGGAATGTGTTGCGCGGCCTCTGAGATCGGTCTCGGAGCCGATGACGAAGGCATCATGATTCTCAATGGCAGAGCGGATGAAGAGGATCTCGGCGCACCCCTTACCCAGGCTCTCGGCATGCAGCCCGATGTGTTGTGGGATCTGGAGGTCAACGCCAACCGCCCGGATGCCATGTCGGTTTCCGGTGTGGCGCGCGATCTGGCCGCCGGCCTGGGCATCCCATTCAGTTTCCCCGATTTCACACCGCCAACTCCCGGCAGTGGATCGGTGGCCGAGATCACCAAGGTCGAGATTCTCGACCCGGTGCTGTGTGGTCGGTTCGTGGGTCGCGCTCTCAGAGGCATCACCATTGGCACCTCTCCCGCCTGGATCGCCAATCGACTCACCGCTCTCGGCATGAGACCGATCAACTCTGTGGTCGACCTCTCCAACTACGTCATGTTGGAACTCGGCCAACCCAATCACACCTACGATCTCGGAAAGTTGCCCAACGGTCATCTGAGAGTTCGTAGAGCCCACGAGGGTGAACAGATCGTCACGCTCGACGGCATCGATCGAACTCTGGTGGCTGCCGATGGCGTGATTGCCAACGGTCACGATGTCGCGATCGGGATTGCCGGTGTGATGGGGGGCGAGTCCACGGAGATCTCCGACACCACCACCGATGTGCTGGTTGAGATGGCCTGGTGGGACCCACCTTCGATCTCGCGTTCCGTGAAACGACTCAATCTTCCGAGCGAGGCATCCGGCCGATTCCGAAGAGGCGCCGACTGGGGAGTCAACATCGACAGAGCCTGCGATCGCTTCGTTCAGTTGGCCCTCGACTCCGGCGTGGTCTCACCCGAGGGAGTGGTGGGAGGCCAGATCGACGTTGTTGGCGAGGTTCCCGATCAAAGTCCCATCCGAGTTCGTGCCGCCAAGGTCAACGGCCTGCTCGGCACCTCGCTTTCACCGGACGAGATGAGCCGCCACTTGTCGTCCATCGGCTTCGACAACGACATCGACGGAGACGAACTCGACGTCACGGTCCCCACTTGGCGTTGGGACACGGCCACCGAAACCGACATCGCCGAAGAGGTTGGCCGGATGCACGGCTACGCCAACATCGAGCGAACTGTGCCGCGCGGCGCCCAGACGGGAGCGCTCACGCAATACCAAGTTGATCGCCGTCTGGTGCGTGAGGTCTTGGTGGGGGCGGGTTGCGATGAAACGCAGCCGATGCCGTTCTTGGCTCCGGGAGACCTTGGCAAGGCCCGTCTCCCCGACGATGGCATCACGCTCGCCAATCCTCTGGTCTCCGACGAATCCGTCCTACGTACTTCGTTGCTGCCAGGGCAACTCAAGGCGGTTGCCTACAACCAGTCGCACCGCAACCCCGATGTGAGCTTCTTCGAGATAGGACATGTGTTCCTACCCGGTGGTGCCGACGAGGTGTTGCCCGACGAGCGCGAATACCTTGCCGTGGCCCTTGCCGGGAAAGACGCCGGCGATTCAGTCGCGGTTCTCGCGCTGCTCGAGGGAGCTTTGTCTCTGCCGAATTTGCAGCTGCGCCCTGCGACCCCTCCCGGTCTGCATCCGACGCGCTCGGCTGAGATCGTCGTTGCCGGTCGTGTCCGGGGAGTGATCGGCGAAGTTGCGCTGGAGGTAGCGAGCGCATTCGGGGTATCCGGCCGGGTCGGATGGCTCGAACTTGATCTCGGTGCTTTGCTCGGTGGCCCTCACGGCAATCGGAAGTACCAGCCGGTCAGCAAGTACCCGTCGAGTGATGTCGACCTGGCCTTTGAGGTACCCGACGACGTGCAGTCGGCCAAGGTGGAGGGATCGATTCGCAAGGCCGGCGGGAAACTACTCACCCACGTCAGCCTGTTCGACGTCTTCAGAGGCGCCGGACTGCCAGATGGCACCAGGAGCCTCACCTACCGTTTGCGCTTCCAGGCCGGCGATCGCACCCTCACCGATTCAGAGGTGGCAGCGGCTCGCCAGGCTTGTATCGACATGGTCGCCAAGCAGCAAGGTGCAGCGTTGAGGGGTTGAGGTATAAGTTCGCCGAATGCGAATTTGGCAATCACACGAAGTCGGCAGCCCCATCGATGTGTTACGTCTCGAAGACACCGACCCGCCAACCATTGGCCCCGGTCAGATCCTCGTCGACACCACGGCCGTCGGGCTCACTTTTCCCGATGTGCTCACTTGTCGAGGCGAATACCAGGTACCCACTCGATTCCCGAACACCCCAGGCGGGGAGACCGCCGGACTGGTGACCGAGATTGGTGAGGGAGTAGATGGTCTCAATGTTGGAGACGCGGTCACGATGCTCGGGGGTGGGCTGCGAGAGCAGAACGTGGTCGCGGCGTCGTCTGCATTCAAATACCCCACAGAGGCCTTGAGCGCTCCCCAGGCTGCGGCGATTCCCGTCAACTACTGCACCACCTGGTTTGCCCTTCACGACCGGGCCAAGCTGCAAGAGGGCGAGACCATCCTGATCACCGGCGCGGCCGGAGGCACCGGCACTGCGTGCATACAACTGGCACTCGCGGCCGGAGCCATACCAATCGCGGTCGTTGGCGGCGACGAGAAGGCCGACCTCGTGCGCGGCCTAGGGGTCGATTACGTCGTCGACCACAGGGCCAACCCGGATTGGGTTGACACAGTCCGTGAAATGTCGGGCGGGGGAGTCGATGTTGCCTACGACGCCGTCGGAGGCGACGCGTTCCACCAGGTGCGCCGCTGCATGGCCTGGAATGGTCGCCTCTTGATCATCGGGTTCGTCGGCGGCATTGCTCAGGCGCCGACCAACCACGCACTGCTCAAGAACTACTCGATTATGGGCGTGCACTGGGGGGCCTCGCTCATGCGCGATCCGGGAGGCCTGCAACGCCAGATGGATGGCATCTTCGAGTTGGCAAAGCAGGGGGTTGTCCAACCGGCTCTGTATCCGCCGGTGGCGTTCGATCAAGCGGCGCGGGCGCTACAAGACATGGCCGACCGCAAGGTCTACGGCAAGCTTGTTGTCGACCTGTCGTTGTGAATCGCCGGCCGCTCAGGCCTTGGTGTGAGGATTGGTTGGCTCATATAGCGGTCGATACGACGCGGTTGCCGACACTCGCGATCCATTCACGACAAGTTCGAATTCGGCGTTGAGCAATTCGGCACGGTCGAATCCGGTTTCGTGGTTGACGTAACCCATCGACACAGCACCACCAACGCAATGGCCGTAGTTGCCCGATGACGTGAACCCCACTCGCTCTCCGTTTCGGAGGATCGGGTGATCGTGATATGTGAGCGGTTCGGGGTCATTCAGCTTGAACTGCACGAGTCGACGGTCGAGGCCGCGATCTCTTTGCGCGAGCAATGCCTCACGTCCGATGAAACCGCCCGGCTTGTCCCACGCCACAGCGAATGACAGGCCCGCCTGAAGTGGGGAGTCGGCGTCGGTGATGTCGTGGCCGAAGTGTCTGTAGCCCTTCTCGAGCCGGAGACTGTCCATCGCGTGGTATCCGGCGAGCACCAACCCGTAAGCGGAACCCGCCTCCATGATCTGTTCGTAGACGTATCCGGCGAACTCGGTGGGCATGAAGATCTCCCAGCCGAGTTCACCCACGTAGGTCAGGCGCTGGGCGCGCACACGCGCGTATCCGAGTTCGATCTCGCGATGATCACCGAACGCCCATGCCTCGTTGCTCATGTCGGTGGTGGTGAGCGACTGCAGCAGTGGGCGCGAGTTTGGACCCATCAAGCCGAGCATGGTCCAGCCGGAGGTGACGTCGGTGATGATCACTCGATCGTCGTCGGTGATGTGGCGCCTGAGCCAGTCGAAATCTCTGGTTTGGCTCCCGACCGCGGTGACCACCATGTATGCGTCTTCGTCGAATCGCGTGATCGTGAGGTCGGACTCGATTCCGCCTTGTTCGTTGAGCCATTGTGTGTAGATGGTGCGCCCCGGCTCGACGTCCATGTCGTTGCCGCAGATCTGGTTGAGAACCCTCATCGAATCGGGCCCCTGCACCATGAATTTCGAGAATGATGATTGGTCGAACAGGCCGACCTCGTTACGTACGGCGCGGCATTCGGCTGCGGTGAAGTCGAACCAGTTCTGGCGACCGTAGCTGTACTCGTATTCGGGCTTCGCTCCTTCACGGGCATACCAGTTGGGTCGCTCCCAGCCGATCATCTCGCCCATGCATGCACCCGCGTCGACCAATTTGTCGTGGATGGCCGACCGCCGAACCCCGCGAGCTGACTCAACCTGTCGGTAGGGCCAATGCATTTGATAGAGCAGGCCGAGAGTCTCACGTGAGCGATCGAAGACGTATCTCTCGTTGGCCTGGAAAGGCCGAACCCGGCGAACATCAACATCCCACAGATCCATCGGTGGTCGGCCTTCGGTCATCCACTGGGCCAGCACCAGACCGGCACCACCGGCTGATTGGATACCCACGGAATTGAAGCCAACCGCCACGAAGTGATTGTCGAGCTCTGGTGTGGGGCCGAGAAGGTATCGATCGTCGGGGGTGAATGATTCCGGTCCGTTGAAGAACAGCCGGATCCCGACTTCTCCCAGTACCGGCATGCGATGGATGGCCGCGTCGATGACAGGTGCGAGATGCTCCCAGTCCTCGTCGAGATGCAGGAACGGCTTATCGGGAAGATCGCGTTCATCGATCGGTTTTGCGACCGGTTCGAATGCGCCAACCAGAAGTCGGCCGGCATCCTCTTTGATGTAGATGCAATTGCCGGGGTCGCGAAGCGTCGGAAGCCCCGGGGTGAGACCTTCGACTGGCTCGGTCACGATGTAAAAGTGCTCGCAGCCATTGAGTGGGACAGCAACGCCAACATCTGATGCGAGTCGACGGCCCCACATACCCGCACAGTTGACAACGAATTCGGCGTCGATGTTCCCACGGGTTGTCTCCACGCCGACCGCCTTTCGGTCGCGCGTGAGGATGCGCTGCACCCGCACGTCCTCGATGATTCGGGCACCGCCCTGTTTGGCCGCTTTGGCGAGCGCCATTGTGGTATCCACCGGGCTGGTCTGGCCGTCGGCAGGTACGTGCACGCCGCCGATGATGTCGTCGGCGTTCATCAAGGGCCAGTAGGCGGCCAGTTCTTCCACCGACACGACATTTGCCTCGACATCAAAGCAATGAGCCATGTCGACCGAACGGGTGAGCTCTTCGAGTCGTTCGGCATTATCGGCCACCGCGATGGACCCCGTGCGCTTGAATCCGGTGGGGAATCCCATCTCGGCTTCGAGTCGGGAGTAGAGGTCGCCGCTGTACTTGGCCAGCGAGGTCATGTTGTGGGTGGCCCTGAGCGTGCCCACCAGGCCGGCGGCGTGCCAAGTGGTGCCGCCGGTGAGCTGGTGACGTTCGAGCAGAACCACGTCGGTCCAGCCGAGCTCGGTGAGATGGTACGCGACGCTGCATCCGACGATGCCACCGCCAATGATCACGACACGAGCCGACTTGGGGAACGGCTTGCTGCGGTCTCGAGTCGGGGTGGTGGTTTCCGGAATATCGTTCACAACTGTATTCTCTTCCAATCGATGCCAAGACGACTAATTCAGCGCTTTTTGTCCTATCGCAGAACCATATACGTTGGAGGAGCATCAGATCTACAAGGAATGCTTATCGGGGCATCGACCTGGTGCGATACTGCCCGTCATGAACACCTGCCGAACGTTCACTCTTGTTGTGGCCGCGATGCTGATCGCGGGGGCATGCGGCAACGGCGCGTCCGCCGAAAAGGTGTCGCCGACCACATCGACGATTCCCGCGACCCCAACCACTGCGGCCGCCACCTCCACGACGGCCGTGGCTACCACTACCAGCACCACAGTGCCCGTCGATCCGTCCGAAGTGTTGAGGCTCAACGACATTCAGGTACTCGGATCCCACAACTCCTATCATCTTCAGCCCGACGATCTCCTCTTCGAGGCCATCGCCGCAGTCAGTTCGGAGTTGGCGGATTCCATTGAGTACTCGCACCGGCCCCTGGTTGAACAACTCGACCGGTTCGGTATTCGCCAGCTCGAACTCGACGTGTTTGCCGACCCGGATGGAGGATTGTGGTCCTCGCGTCAGGCGCTGCCGGTCATCGGCCTACCCGCCGAATCCGGTCTGGCGCAACTCGACGCGCCCGGCTTCAAGATCCTCCACACACAGGACTTTGATTTTGCCTCGACGTGTTTCACCCTCGTGAGTTGTCTGACCGAGGTCAACGATTGGTCGAGGTCGAATCCGGATCATCTGCCGATTCTGATCTTGATCGAATTCAAGGATGAAACCGTTGCGGACGCCGCATCTGCAGCTGGTGTTGATCTGTCAACCGTTCCGATTCCGTTCACCGAGCCCGTCTCAACAACCCCAGAGCTGCTCGACTCGCTCGATTCGGAGATTCTCTCCGTCGTGTCTCGTGATCATCTGATCGTGCCGGATGATCTGCGCGGCGACCATGCCACGCTCGATGAGGCTGTCGTCAGTGACGGCTGGCCGCTGCTGGCTGACAGCCGTGGGAAGCTCATGTTCGCTCTCGACAATGGCGGCGAGACACGAGATATGTATCGCGCCCCGAGCGACGTCTTGGCGGGCAGGGTGATGTTCACGTCGTCTGAACCGGGCAGCCCCGATGGGGCGTTCGTGAAAATCAACGATCCGATCGGCAACGAAGAAATGATCAACGACGCCGTGGCCCAGGGATATCTGGTGAGAACTCGAACCGACGTTCCGACTTCCGACGCGCGCACGGGCTCCACCGAGCGCCGAGACGCTGCCTTGTCGACCGGGGCGCAATTTCTCAGCACCGATTACTACGCTGAGAATCCCGAATTCGGCACGGGATATGTGGTCGAATTCGACAGTCGGTGCAACCCCGTGACCGAGCGCGGCAAGACCGTGTGCACCACGCAGGCGATCCAGGAGAAACTCGGGTGACGGCGGTTGCATGATCATGCAATAGCCTGTATGTTGACGCGATGTATCGGACAGCAATCATCGGCGCCTCAGGATTCACTGGGGCGGAATTGTTGCGAATTTGCGCGCAGCACCCCGACCTCGACGTGATTGCAGCCACCGGCGACTCTCAGGCGGGCACGGCGATCTCCGATCTGTATCCCTCACTCGCCGGCAGCTACGCCGACGGGCGATTCGTCCCTTACTCTGACGAACTTCTCGATGAGGTCGACCTGGTGTTCATGGGGCTTCCGCACGGCGCCTCGCAGAGCCTCATGCCGTCGCTCAGGGGGAAAGTGGGCCACATTGTGGATCTCGCGGCCGACTTCCGCCTCAACGATCCAGATCTCTACCCGACCTGGTACGGCCAACCCCACACCTCTCCGGATCTTCTCGACAAATTCGTCTACGGCATGCCGGAGCTGTTTCGGAGCAGCATTGTCGGCGCAGAATTGATCGCGGCCCCGGGGTGTTACGTCACCACATCGTCTCTCGCTCTGGCGCCTCTGGTGGCCGCTGAATTGATCGAACCAACTGGCATCGTCGTGGATGCCGCCAGCGGAGTGTCCGGTGCCGGGCGAGCCCCAAAGGCCAACACAACGTTTTGCAGCACCGATGAGAATTTCACCGCCTACGCGTTGCTCGATCATCGCCACACGCCGGAAATCGAAATGGCCGTGTCGATGCATTCCGGCTTCGACGTTCAGGTAATTTTCACGCCCCATCTCGCTCCCATGAATCGCGGCATCCTGGCTACGTGCTACGGACGCCCCACCGGAGATTTCGACACCCAAGTTGCCCTGTCGTGTCTGGCAGACGCCTACGCCGGCGAACAGTTTGTGGTCGTGTCAGAGAGAGTGCCCTCCACCAAGGCCACGCTGGGCTCCAACACGATTCACATCACCGCTCGCGTCGATCCGCGCACGGGTTGGGTGGTGGTGATCGCCGCCCTCGACAATCTCGTGAAGGGCGCATCGGGTCAGGCGGTGCAGTGCGCAAACCTCGCGCTGGGGTTGGACGAGGCCTCAGGGCTCGCCGTGTCGGGCCTCTACCCGTGAGCATCCCATGACTTCCAGCAGCCCCACATCGACCCCTCGCGAATTCCCGAACATGCCGCCCGTGAAGGGTGTGAACCTTGGCGTGCACGCCGGTGCCATCCGCTATGAGGGTCGCAACGACGTGATGATGGCAGTCGTAAGTGCCAACACCACGGTCGCCGGCGTATTCACGCAATCGTTGTGTCCTTCGGCTCCTGTTGACTGGTGCCGCAGGTCGCTCGGCAAGGGCGGGGGATCGGCCCGGGCACTTGTGTGTAATTCGGGCAACGCCAACGCATTCACCGGGTCGGCCGGCGATTCGGTTGCACGTCACACAGCAGAAGCGGTCGCCGAACTTGTCGGGTGCGGCCCTGCCGATGTGTATCTGGCCTCCACCGGAGTCATAGGCGAACAATTGCCCGAGGACCGTCTGCTCGGCTCGATTGCTCCGGTGCTGGACGCGTCGCAGCCGTCGTCGCCCGAGGCGTGGCGTGCCGCCGCCGACGCGATCCGCACCACTGACACGTTCGCCAAGGGGTCATTCGCAAAGATCGCCGGCACCGACTCGCACGTAGTCGGGATTGCCAAGGGCAGCGGAATGATCGCACCCGACATGGCAACCATGCTCGGTTTCATCTTCACCGACGTGGCCCTGTCGCCCTCGACGCTGCAGAAATGTCTGTCGTCATCGGTATCGCGCAGCTTCAACCGCATCACCGTCGACTCCGACACGTCCACCAGTGACACTGTCTTGTTGATGGCAACGGGCGAATCAGAGTCCGAATTGGGAGATCAACCCGGCGAAGCTTCGCTCGGCGACTTCCAGGTCGCGCTCGATGAGGTGTGCCTCAACCTTGCCCATCAGATTGTGCGCGACGGCGAGGGGGCAACCAAGTTTGTCACTGTCAACGTCACGGGCGCGGCCGACGACTCGGCGGCCGAGAAGATTGCTTTCGCAATCGCCAACTCGCCGCTTGTAAAGACGGCGCTGGCTGCATCTGATGCCAATTGGGGACGAATTGTGATGGCCGTCGGAAAATCCGGCCAGGAAGCAGATCGCGACTCACTGGCGATCTGGATCGGCTCGGAGCAATGTGCCGAGAGAGGTGTCCAGAGTCCTGCCTACGACGAGGATCGGGCCACTTCACATCTCGAAGGGGCCGAGATTGAGATCACCGTCGACGTTGGCATTGCCAAGGGATCCGCCACCGTCTGGACATGTGATCTGACGCATGGCTACATAGACATCAACGCGGGGTATCGCTCATGAATTCGGCTCAGACCACCGCAGATCTCGACGCAATCGTTGCCGCCCGAGGTTTCTCACCAGAGCATCGGGCTTCGGTCCTCGTGGAGGCACTGCCTTACATCCAGCGTTTTCACGGTGCCGTGGTCGTTGTGAAATTCGGCGGGCATGCCATGACAGACCCCGATCTGTCGCGCACGTTCGCCCAGGACGTTGTACTGCTGCGATCAATCGGCCTCAAGCCCGTAGTAGTGCACGGCGGGGGCCCACAGATCGGGTCGCTGTTGGAGCGGCTGGGAAAGACCAGTGAATTCCGTGACGGCCTACGGGTCACCGATGCCGAGACACTGGACGTGGCTCGCATGGTGCTGGTCGGCAAGGTGGGACGCGACATCGTTGGCGCCATCAACGTTCACGGTGCACAGGCCGTTGGTTTGTCCGGCGAGGATGGTGGGCTCATCACGGCTGCGCCGCGCCACGAATCACTCGGATTCGTTGGTGACGTCGTATCCATCCAGCCGGGCATCGTCAATCGATTGCTTTCCGAAGAAATGATCCCCGTGGTGTCCACAATTGGTTCCGATGGCAAAGGTCAGGCCTACAACATCAACGCCGACACGGTGGCCGGTGCGCTCGCGGGGTCCCTTGGTGCCGAGAAAGTTGTCTACCTCACCGACGTCCCCGGACTACTCACCGACATCGACGACCCTTCATCGATAGTCGCTCGTTCAAACGTGGCCGATCTCGAAGAGATGATCGAGAACGGCACGATTTCCGGGGGAATGATTCCCAAGGTCAGGGCATGTATCGAGGCTGTGGAGTCCGGAGCCAAGACCGCTCACATGCTTGATGGGCGTATTCCCCACGTCCTTCTTCTGGAGCTGTTCACCGACGCTGGAATCGGCACAATGGTCGTGAAGGACCTCGAATCATGAGCGGGGTCCAGCCACACGTCGACCGCATGGGAGGCGCGGGCGAGGCGTGTCCGATAATGGGCAACTACGGGCCACCACCGAGGATGTTCGTCTCCGGGTCCGGCGTCGAAGTCTGGGACCGCGATGGAAACCGCTACCTCGACTTTTTGTGCGGTCTGGCGGTCACATCACTCGGGCACGCGCATCCGGCTCTCACCGAGGCCATCAGCAAGCAGGCGGCCAAACTCACTCACGTGTCCAACCTGTTTGCCAACGAGCATCAGGCCCCGGTGGCGGAGATGATCAACACCCTGATCGATTCCGGCCCCGGCCAGGTGCTGTTCCAGAATTCCGGGGCCGAGTCGGTTGAAGCCGCGATCAAACTCGCTCGGAAGTTTCAGGGCCGAGGACGCCATGTGGTTGTCAGCGCATTGCGGTCCTTCCATGGCCGCACACTCGCGGCCCTCGCGGCCACGGGCCAGCCGGAGAAGCATGAACCATTTCAACCCCTTCCCGAGGGCTTTCGACACGTCGTATGGAACGATCCCGACGAACTGGAACGGTCACTGTCACCCGACGTCGGAGCGGTGCTGCTCGAGCCAATACAGGGCGAGGGGGGTGTCAACCCCGCGGATGACTCATACCTACAAGCGGTACGTACGATCTGCGACGAGCGCGGAATTCTCCTGATTTTCGACGAAATCCAAACGGGATTCGCCAGAACCGGAACCTGGTTCGGCTTCCAGCAAAGTGGTGTACGACCCGACGTGGTGGCATTTTCCAAGGCAGTCGCGAATGGAATGCCCGTCGGGGGAATCTGGGCTCGGTCCGATGTCGCGGCGGCGTTCCGGCCCGGCGACCACGGGTCCACTTTCGCGGGTCAGCCCCTCGCACTCGCGGCCGCGAGAGCCACGCTCGAGACGATGATGGCCATGGACGCCCCTTCGGTGGTCAGGCACAGAGGCGACACACTTCGGACCATGCTCGACAACCTGGCGTCGGTCGACCACACGCGCGGGCGCGGCCTCCTGCTGGCGGCCGAGTTCACCCCTGATGCGCTGGCGGGTCGAACCGGCGCCGAAATCGCACGGCACTGTCTCGATCGGGGGCTCGTGGTCAACGGAATCACGCCAACCGCCTTGAGGCTCGCACCGCCTTTCATAGTCACCGACTCTCAACTCAAAGAAGGCGTTGACATCATCGCCTCGGTTCTGGAGGACAAGTAATGCGTCATCTGCTCGAAATCGACGACCTCTCACCGGCCGAACTCCAGCGAGTCATGGCTTTGTCGACCACGCCGGATCCTCCACGGGTGCTGGCCGGCAAGGGAATGGCGCTGCTGTTTGCCAAACCGTCTGCTCGGACTCGCAACTCCATGGAGATGGCGGTCACCCAACTGGGCGGTCACCCGGTCTACATACAGGCCGACGAAGTCGGCGTCGACACACGCGAGTCGGCCGAGGACGTCGCCAACACCCTCGCCTGTTACCACTCGGCGATCGGTGCTCGGGTCTTCGAGCATTCAACCGTGGAGAGAATGGCATCGGTCGATCGTGTACCGGTGGTCAACATGTTGAGCGATGAAGCTCACCCACTGCAGGCGCTGGCCGACCTTCTCACAATTCGCCGCGAGCTCGGATCCTTTGAAGGGCGCAGCGTTGCCTTCATCGGAGACGCCAACAATGTGGCGCGTTCGCTGGCGCTCGGCTGTGGCATGTCGGGAATGCAGTTTCGAATCGCCAGCCCGTCCGGTCACCAATTTCCCGCTGCAGACCTGGAGCGCATACGCGCGACCGGTATCGAGCCATTGGTTGCCGAACGGCCCGAGGATGCCGTGAGCGGCGCCGATGTGGTCTACACCGACGTGTGGACTTCAATGGGTCAGGAAGCCGAGAAAGCCCAGAGGCTGAGCGATTTCGAGGGATTCTGCGTGGATGAGCGTCTGATGGGGATGGCTCAGGTGGGAGCGGTTTTCCTCCACTGCCTGCCCGCGCACCGCGGTGAAGAGGTGTCGGCTGAGGTTGCGGACGGCCCCAGCAGCCGCATCTGGGTTCAGGCTGCCAATCGGATGCATGCGGCCCGTGGTCTCCTTGCGTGGCTGCTCGGCGAGAACGACTGACCGATGTCCAAAGCCCACCGCCAGCACCGGATCACGAGGCTGCTCGAGGAAAGCGCCGTCACCAATCAGGTCCAGTTGGTTGACCTACTCGAGGCGCAGGGCATCACGGCCACCCAAGCGACGGTCTCGCGCGACCTCGATGACCTCGGAGCGATCAAGGTTCGCGTGCCTGGCGGCGAAACTGTCTATGCCATCCCAGAGCTGCCCATGGACCGCTATGCGCCTGAGGACCACCTTCGGCGTGTCCTCGGCGACTGGGTTGCCGATCTCGGATCATCGGGAAACCTAGTGGTGTTACGCACGCCACCGGGGTCGGCTCACGTCGTGGCTTCGGCTCTCGATCGTGCCGGAATCCCCGAAATTCTTGGCACCGTTGCCGGCGACGACACGCTCATGGTGGTGGCGGCATCCGGAATAGAGGGCTCAGAACTCGCCGAGCGCCTGAGAAGCCTCGCAGGGCTGTAGACCGGCATGCACACGATTCGAAGCAATCAATTGAGAGATCGTCTTGATCGAAAGAGGTAGATGATGAGCGATGTTTCCAAGGTTGTCCTCGCCTATTCAGGTGGACTCGACACCTCGATCATCTTGCGCTGGCTGCAGGAAACCTACGACTGCGACGTTGTCACGTTCACGGCCGACCTCGGCCAGGGCGAGGAGCTCGAACCGGCGCGGTCCAAAGCCGAAGGCATGGGCGTGCGGCCCGACGAGATCTACATCGAGGACTTGCGTGAGGAGTTCACCCGCGACTTCGTGTTCCCGATGTTTCGTGCCAACGCAATTTATGAGGGTGAGTATCTCCTTGGCACGTCGATCGCACGGCCTTTGATTGCCAAGCGGCTCGTGGAAATAGCCGAGGAGACGGGTGCCGACGCGATCAGCCACGGCGCCACCGGCAAGGGAAATGATCAAGTCCGTTTCGAGCTGGGGGCTTACGCCCTGGCACCCGATATCAAAGTCATTGCTCCTTGGCGTGAGTGGGAGCTCGGCTCCCGTCAGTCCTTGATGGACTACGCCGCGTCGCACGACATCCCGATTGAAATGGCACGTGGCAAGAAGTCTCCGTTTTCGATGGACGCCAATCTCCTGCACATTTCCTACGAAGGCGGCCCTCTCGAGAATCCGTGGAACGAGCCACCTTCGGAGATGTGGCGTTGGTCGGTCAGCCCCGAGTTGGCGCCGGATGAAGCCACATACCTGGATCTCACCTACGACCACGGAGATATCGTCGCCATCGACGGCAAACCCATGACTCCGGGGGCAGTTCTGGCCATGCTCAATGAGATCGGCGGCGCCAACGGCATCGGTCGTCTCGACATCGTGGAGAATCGCTACGTAGGCATGAAGAGCCGTGGTGCGTATGAGACGCCGGGCGGCACCATCATGATGAGGGCGCATCGTGCCATCGAGTCGATCACCCTCGATCGTGAGGTTGCTCATTTGAAGGATTCGTTGATGCCCCGATACGCCGAGTTGGTCTACAACGGATTCTGGTGGAGCCCGGAGCGCGAGATGCTTCAAGTGGCCATCGATCACAGCCAGCAACACGTGAACGGTGATGTGAGATTGCGTCTTTACAAGGGCAATGTCGAGGTAGCCGGGCGACGTTCCGCCGACTCCTTGTTCGACGAGAAGATCGCCACCTTCGAAGACGACGGTGGCGCATACGATCAAACCGACGCGGCCGGGTTCATAAAGCTGAACGCTCTCAGGTTGAGGAACTTGGCCAGGAAGAGGACCTGATCCGTGACCGACGAGCATCCTCGAGGTGAGCTGTGGCACGGGCGATTTGCCGGTGGACCCTCTGAGGCTCTTCAGGCACTCAACGACAGTCTGCCGTTCGACCGGCGGATGTTCAGACAAGACGTAGCCGGCTCACGCGCTCACGTCCGCATGCTCGCCGAGGTTGGCTTGTTTGACGCGGCCGAACTCATCGAGGTGCTGGCCGCGCTCGATGTCGTGGAGAGTGAGTTCGTCGAGGGAAGTTTCGTCGAGGTGCAATCCGACGAGGACATTCATACCGCGGTCGAGCGGCGCGTCACGGAGCTCACCCCGGCAGGGGCGAAAATCCACACCGGTCGTAGCAGAAACGACCAGGTCGCAACGGATCTGCGGCTCTGGACTCTCGACGCGATCGATGAGATCAGCTCTTTGATCACCCGTCTGGCCACAACGATTCTTGATCGTGCCATCGAGTCGGGCGATGCCCATCTGCCGGGCTACACCCACATGCAGCAGGCGCAAACCGTCGGGCTGGCCCATCATCTGCTGGCTCATGGCTGGGCACTTCTTCGTGATGTCGATCGGCTGGGCGACACCAGGAAACGCGTCGATGTGTCACCGCTGGGCGCCGGAGCGCTGGCAGGGTCGTCGCTTCCGCTCGACCCGGAGCTTTCGGCCGAATTGTTGGGCTTCGGTGCCGTATTCGAAAACAGCCTCGACGTCGTCAGCGACCGTGATTTCGTGGCCGAGGTGCTGTTCGATTTGTCGTTGCTGGCAGTGCACCTGAGCCGGATCGGCGAGGAAATGGTGCTCTGGTCATCCCAGGAGTTCGGATTCGTCGAACTCGACGATGCCTTCTCGACCGGATCATCGATGATGCCGCAGAAGAAGAATCCTGATGTTGCCGAACTGGCACGCGGCAAGGCCGGTCGAGTGTTGGGCAACCTCGCTGGTCTGCTCGCCACTTTGAAGGGTCTGCCTCTCACCTACAACAAGGACCTGCAGGAAGACAAAGAGCCGCTTTTCGACTCGGTCGACACTGTTCGGTTGACTCTCCTGGCCCTTGACGGGATGCTCTCCACCGTCACGTTTGCAACGGACCGCATGGCCGAGGCCGCGGCCTCGCCGTATGCCGCAGCAACAGATTTGGCGGAGTGGCTGGTGGTGAAGGGAATGCCATTTCGCGACGCGCACGCCGTCGTTGGGGAGTTGGTGCGCAGAGCGCTCGCGGGGGAGGCCGCCCTGGCGGATCTCGTCACCAATGATGACCGGCTTGGCCCCACAGCCGCGGAACTCCTGGCCCCGGGGGTGTCGGTCACTCGTCGAACCTCACGCGGCGGAGGGGCACCCTCGGCCGTCTCTGCCCAGATCGGCAGATTTCGCGCCCGACTCGACCATCTTTCGGGCGGCAAATCTTGACCTGGCAGACCTCCTACCGAATCCGATACTCGGAATGCGACCAACAGGGAGTGGTCTTCAACGCTTGGTACCAGACCTACATGGATGATGCCGTCGACTGCTGGCTACGCGAACTCGATGGCGCCTTCGAAGATCTGGGCTGGGAGGTGATGGTCAAGGCCTCGAAAATCGTTTGGGAATCCCCGGCCGCCTTCGGTGACGTTCTCAACCTTGCGCTTCGCGTATCGAGATGGGGAAACACGTCGCTCGACATCTCGGTAGCGGGAGAAGTGGGCGATCGCCATGTTTTCGATGGCCTGCTCACCTACGTTGTCGTCGACGCTGTGGAGCACCGACCCACCCCGGTGCCGG
>CAZHMP010000035.1:19021-23637 GCA_964533595.1 uncultured Acidimicrobiales bacterium
TTGGCCCTGGCAAAGGCGTCGATGCGGGAGGTGTATACCCCGCCCGACACCCGCTGCGTAAGCGTGAACGCCAGGTCCTTCGCGGACTCCGTGCCGTCTGCACTCGCCAGCTTTTCGACGAATCGCCAGCGGTCCGCGACGTAGGCGTCGTAGTCCTCGAGCCACTTGTTCAGGAGCTCAACGTCGTCGGGGATGGTGACAGTGTCCGCTGAAGCGTGCAGTGTCGACACCATTTCCTCGACCACCATGGTGCTGGCCCGCACTTGTGCGGCGCGTTGTTGGGGAGTTGATGCCTCACGCGCCGCCGGCATTGCGTCTATCGAGGCGTTGGCAGTCTCGCAAAGCGCCTGCGAGGCCGAAGCGAACCCGACGGTCTCCAATTCGTTGGGATTGGATGGTGATGCGATGGCGAACGCCCAAATCCAGAATGCAAGCCACGTCAAGACAGCAAGACCGGCCAAGGTTCGCCCGATCGTGAATGTTCGTCTGCTGCCGGTCGGAGTGGATGTTCGCGGGCTGCCTGTATCAGTCATGGTGTTGGGTTGACCTTGATCGTCACAATCGAACCGGTGGGAGCAATCTGTCCCACAGCGGGCACGATCGCCCAGACGATTCCCGGCACGGGAGCGGTTTCACTTGCTGCCGGGTCGGGTTCGTAGATGGTGTCGACCGCGAATGCGACCCCGGTGAGGACCTGTTTGGCTTCGGCTTCGGTGAGATTGATCACGTTGGGGATCGGCTCGGTGAGCGGATCGTCGGGGAGTATTGCCACCTCGACGGTGACCGAGGCCCCACCCGGCACCAATTCGAGGGGTGCAGGTGCCTGGTTGACGATCGTTCCGGGCGGGAATTCGTTGGTCTCGACCTCAGCCTGAACGAGGATGAGCGAGTCGGCTTCGAGTTCTGCGAGCAGTGTCTCATCGATGGTTCGTCCGATGAGGTTGGGCACCTCCACCGAATCCGGCAGGGGCGGGAGAGTGGTTGTGGTCGAACTCGGTGGTGGCGTCGGGAAGTCTTGCGCTGGTAGTCCCTCGTGGGCGGCGAGCATGATGGCCTGCCAGATCTGCGCGGGGAACGTGCCGCCCTGAACCGGCCCACCGTGGAAGAGGTTCTTCATCGGGATCTGACCTTCAGGGAATCCCACCCAGATCGTGGCTGCTCGCTGCGCTGTGAAACCGGCGAATGCGGCGTCGGCATTGTTCTGGGCGGTTCCGGTCTTGCCCGCAGCTGGCCTGTCGATTTGGGCGCGTGTGCCCGTGCCGTAGTTGATCACGTTGGTGAGAGCCCACGTGAGTTGGTTGGTGATGGTGCGGTTGAGCACGGTGACCGGGTGTGGGACATTCTCGAACAGCACCGTGCCGTCGCGGTTCGTGATCTTGTTGACCATTATCGGGTCGACGCGCACGCCGCCTCTCGCAAAGGTCGAGTAGACGGTCGACAGTTCCATCATGTTGACGTTCTCGGTTCCGAGAACCGCTGCGCAAACTTCCTGCAGCCGCCCCTCGCCGATGCCGAGTCGTTCGGCCATATTGACGAAGCGGGGCGGCGTGATGTCGACCATGAGTTGGGCATACACGACGTTGAGTGAACTTCGGGTGGCCCTCACCAAGGTCGCGTCGGGGATCACTTCCGGCGCTTCCGGGTCGACGGGTACGTTGGGGTCGGGTTCGGGTGGCCTCAGCCCCCCTCGGACCTTCCAGAGTGGGCCGCAGATACTCGGCTCGTCGATCTCGATTTTCATCGGTGCCGGGTAAACACGCGTGATGGGGATGCCGAGTTCGAGCGCCGTGGCCAGGCCGATGGGTTTCATCGACGACCCGGCCTGACGGCCCGGACCAGATGCGAGGTTGAATTTGGCGTTGTCGGAATCGCCGAAGAAGTCCCGTCCACCCACTTGCACCAGGACTTCGCCGTCATCTTCGGGTGTGGTGCCTATGACCACCGCGGCAGCATCCGGATTGGTGCCGTTGTCGGGCAGGATCTCTTCGATCGCCGCCTCGGCCTTGGCTTGCAGATCGAGATCGACCGTGGTGTGTATGTCGAGTCCGCCCTCGAAGAGGAGTTGGGTGCGGGCCTGCCTGGTCGGGCCGAAGTCAGGGTTGTCGAGGAACCACTGCTTCACATCCTCGACGAAGTATGCGGCCGGGTATCGCTGCTCGAGCACCGGGACGTCCTGGACCAGCTCGATGGGTTGGGTGACCGCATCGTCGTACTCTTCCTGAGTGATGAAGTCGTTGGCCAGCATCCGTCCCAAGACCAAATCGCGTCGTTTGAGGGCAGCGTCGTAGTTGCGATACGGATTGAAGCTTGAAGGGGCTTGGATGAGCCCGGCGATCAATGCCGCTTCGACGATCGTCAGCTCGCTTACCTTGAGGCATGCGCGGTCATCGGGTTGTTCAACCGATGTGGCTTTCTCACATGTGGGCGGACCGAAGTATTCACGCGCTGCTGCCTCTACTCCGTAGGCACCGTTCCCGAAATAGACCCAGTTGAGGTACTTGCCGAGGATGAAATCCTTGCTGTAACGCTGTTCGAATCGGCGCGCCATGAAGATCTCTTCGACCTTGCGACTCCCGGTTTGGTCGGATCGGTCGAGAAACACGTTTCCCACATATTGCTGGGTGATGGTGGATCCGCCCTGGGCGATCCCCCCCGCTCCCACGTTTGATCGTGCCGCCCGCAAGATTGCCTTGAGGTCGACGCCGGAGTGGTCGTAGAACCGTTCGTCTTCGATGGCAACCACCGCGTGCTGTACGAGTTCGGGCACGTCGTTGATTGACACGTCGGTGCGGTTCTGTTCGCCACGAAGTTCGGTGATGAGTTTGCCGTTGCGGTCCCAGACTCGTGACGTTTGCGCGGTCTGCAGAGAGTCCTCGGTGAACCCGGCGAACAACTGATCGAAGTCCTTGGTCTGGTACGAACAGCTCGTGGCCACGACCGCGGCGACAACAACAGTGATCAGAATTCGGCGCATGCGGCAACCAGTCTGCTGGCAATTTGCCTCCGAACCACGGCAGGGCGACATATCGTTGTGTCTCATGCACGGCGCAGACGTTCTCGATGATCTGTCGGCACGAGGTCTGGTCCACGACCACACCGATATGGCCGAGTTGACGAAGTCACTTGGCGCTGGTGGCGTCACCCTCTATCACGGCATCGATCCCACGGCTTCGAGTCTTCATCTCGGGAATCTGATCGGTGTACTTGCCATGCGGCGTTTCCAGGACGCCGGTCATCGCCCTCTGGCGTTGGTTGGAGGGGCCACGGGAATGATCGGAGACCCGAGCGGTCGATCCGACGAACGAAATCTCCTCGACACGGCAACGCTCGATGCGAATCTCGATGGCATTCGCGGCCAACTCGAACGGCTTCTCGATTTCAATGGTTCAGCCGCGGCTCGGATGGTCAACAACCACGATTGGACACGCGACGTCTCGCTTCTCGAGTTTCTCCGTGACGTGGGCAAGCACGTCACGGTCAACCAGATGATGGCCAAGGATTCTGTGAGGTCACGGCTCGACAGCGAGACCGGCATCTCTTTCACCGAATTCAGTTACATGCTGTTGCAGGCATTCGATTTCTGGTGGCTCCACGACAACTACGAATGCTCGCTCCAGATCGGCGGATCCGATCAATGGGGCAACATCACAGCCGGGATCGATCTCACCCGACGGAGATCTGGAGATGCCATCCACGGCCTTACTTGGCCGTTGATGACTCGTTCTGATGGGGCAAAGTTCGGCAAGACGGCTCAGGGTGCGGTGTGGCTCGACCCTGAGCGAACGCTGCCTTATGAATTTCATCAGTATTTCTTGAGAGTGGATGACCGAGACGTTGAGCGAACGCTCCTGCAGTTGACCCTCCTTCCCGTCGTCCGGATCGGCGAGATCATGGAGGCTCACTCCGCAGCACCGGAAGAGAGGTTGGCCCAAAATGAGCTCGCCGATTCAGTCACGGCCCTGATTCACGGACCCGACGAGGTACGTCGATCGCGGCTGGCCGCCAGTGCTTTGTTCGGCGGCGGCGATCTGGTTGCCGACAATCTGGAGGCCCTCAGAGGAATTGTCCCGGAGTCGGCACTTGACGGTTCTGCATTCTCATCCGACGAGCCGGCCGTGGATCTCTTGGTGGCTTCCGGGGTTTGTTCGTCTCGAGGCGACGCCCGCAGGACCATCGCCCAGGGCGGAATCCGGTTCAACAACCGGAAAGTTGACGCTGCCGACTCGGATCTCGAACCGATTGCCGGCCGCTACTTGCTGGTGCAAAAAGGCAAGAAGCAACGGCACCTCGTGATTCTTGCGCAGTCTTGATCGAGTTGTGACCCCGATCACCTGAAATAACTTCAAATGAGGTTGGTGCGAGGTGGTGGCAGAGATAACTTCTTGGGGCGCTACTGAGCCGGTCCAACCGGCTCAAAGAAAACGACGCCGGAGGTTGACGCTTCCGGGCCACGTCGGTAGCGTAGTCAGTCGCCCCTAAAGCGCCCAACGGTGCTGCGGGGCGAATGAGTAGGACACCAACTGAGCCGCTTGTCGGTTCTGTGTGTCCGATGCCTATCGGTGTCAACTGCTCCTTGAAAACGGAAGAGACGGACGCAAAAGCGAGTGTGGGCGACG
>CAZHMP010000036.1:0-4608 GCA_964533595.1 uncultured Acidimicrobiales bacterium
TCATCGGACCCGGCCATCTGCTTGCCCCGCGGCTGATCGTCGGCAGTCCGGTCGATCACGTCGACGGTGATCACACATGCTTGTCCGGCCCCCGCTGTGATATCGGCGGCGAACGGAACGTGGCCCCCGATGTTGTGGGCCACGTTCATCAGACCATCGCCGGGCACCTCCAGCCAGACGGTCGACTCGTGGTCGACCGCTCCGAACCGAAGCAGCAGGCGTCCACCGTCGGCAGAAGGCAACTCGACCTGCCGTCGATATCGCACCCTCTCATGGGTGGCAGAGTCGGCGAGTCCGCTGGCCGGAGATTGATGCGGAAACGGCACCACGATCACGGCTCCGAAGTCTCCGTCGGATGTGTCGTCGGGTCCGAAATCAAAATCCCATTCACCGTCGAGGGGCCACCAAACATCGCGGCGCAGATCCGGACGGGGGTGATGTGAGGTCATCGACACCGCGGCACAGTAGTACCGTCGCCTGAATGGGTGTTGAGCTGACCGGCGATCCTGCCGGCTATCCGATTCTGTGGTGTCACGGCGGACTCAGCAGCAGGCTCGATGCGCTTTCGATGCAGAAGGCAGCCGAGGTTGCCGGGGTGGCAATAGTGAGCATCGATCGGCCCGGCATAGGCACCTCGGCCAAGCGGCCCCACATCAGCGTGTTCGAATGGACCGATGTGGCTCTCAAGGAGATGACCATTCGGGGCTACGAGAGATTCTCGGTAGCCGGCTGGTCGGCCGGTGGACCATACGCGCTGGCATGCGCGGTAGCGGCTCCCGAGCGTGTCGACAATGTGGCCACGATCGCCTCGATGCATCCGCTCGACCCCGACCGATACCGCACCGAACTGGGCATGAAACTCGACCGCGTATTGTTCAAGTGGGCGGTTGAACACCCCGGACGGGCCCGGGCGATGGTGAGGGTCGGGTCGCTCGCACCGGATCGGATGGTCATGAACGATGTGATCAAGTCGTCGGTGCCGGCCGAGCGGCAGATTCTGCGCTCCCACTCCAGGCTCATCAACAGGTTTCTCACTGAGTCGACGCGGTTTGGATGCGATGGTGTGGTTCACGACTATGCCCGTCTCGCATCCGACTGGGGATTCAACCCGGGCTCGGTCGAATGTGGTGTCACCATCTGGCATGGCACCGACGACCCGCTCGTGCCGGTGGATCATGGCCGCGATCTGGCATCGCTGATCCCAAATGGCGAGTTTCGGGAGCTACCCGAACGTGGTCATTTTCTTCCGTTTACCGACGGAAAGCAGATCATCGCCGACTTGACGCCCCTCTGAATCGACGTCGGCCGACGTGATGCCCCGCTGAGTCGATGTCAGCCGACTTCATCATTGGATAGATGGCGTTCGCTCGGTAGCGGAGCAATCTCGGATTCGAGAAAAGACTTGCGGGAAACGCTCTCATCCAGGTCATGGTCGGCAGCCGCATTGAGTTTGACGCGGTGATCGAGATATTTGATGTAGAGCTCCGCCGGCTCGAGCCGGTCCGACAACTCCTCCGGAATCATCTCCAGCAACGGTTCGTAGCGTTCAGACAGCCAGCGGTAAGCCCGAACAGCGGTTGGTTGCTTGCGATGCTCGGTCGCCTCGAGCCAGGCCCCGTATGCGGTCATGGCGCCGAGGAGTCTCTGGGCTTGATTCTCTTGGACAGACAGGCCGGTGAGGCCCAGCAACACACGATGGTGATGGCCCTCCTCCACGACGATCGGTTTGATCCACAGTCGAGAACCGTCGGCTGAGCGTTCGATGGCGATCTCGCCGATGTCGAATCCGAGTTGATTGATTCGGGCGACCCGCTGATCGATTCGGAACCGCTCGGATGGGTCGAGCTCGTCGACTCTGGTCAATTCACTCCAGAGCTCGTTGTAGCGGCGTTGAATGCCATCGACGATGCTGACCGGGTCGACGTCGACCGGAAGCCGCCCCTCTGACAGGAGATCGTAAAGGCCACCGGCGATGTTGGTGCAGCCGATCTCGACATCATTGAGTCGCAATTCCTCCGAGAGGCTCGGATGGGACTCGCTGGTCTCCGCGTCGACCAGATACGCGGCCAGAGAACCGGCGTCGCGGCGAAACAGTGTGTTCGACAAAGAGCAGTCTCCCCACACGACTCCGTGAAGATGCAATCTCACCAACAGCACAACGAGGGCATCGAGGAGCCGTTGGCGGTACGGCTCTGAGTTTTCGCTGCCGAAGAGGTAGCGGTAAGGAAGTGAGAAATCGAGGTATCGGGTGATGATGACCGCCCCCAAGTTCGGTGCGGTGTCACCCGAAACGTCGGCGGCAGTTCCTGCGACACGACCGCTCACGACGGCGACGGGTTCCACGGTCGGAAGAGCAAAATCGTCGTGGAGAACCCGAAGCATTCGGTATTCGGTTTCGGCTGGCTTGTATTCGGTCTCTTTTAGGGCGAATACCTGATCGTCGTATCGCACAAATCTCACCGTGTGCCGGGAGATTCCCCTGGCCACAGTGGCCATCCTCGGGTGGGTCCAGTCGATCAGGGGCAGTTCCCATGACAGGTCCAGAAAGTCGGGGTCGACCAACCGACTGACGATGCTGAGTCTGCGGTCTGACGTTGACGCGAAATCCACAGGCTCAAACTACCCGAAGGGGTCGACGCTGAACTCGAACACATGTACGGTCGAGGTTGGGCGCGCCGAAGTCGGGGGGATGAGTCGATGAGACTGCACGACGAGTTGGAATGGGACGGAGACGACTCGATGCGTCCGGTTCTGCGCCACGACGGGGTTTCGGTGGCGTCATTCCAGTGCGTGCTGCCGGAGCGAACCCGTGTGGTCACGCGACTCGAACTCCTGAATGGTCATCGCGGGATCGACGTAACGGTCCAGCCAGACACGATTGGTCACGTACTGAGCAGGCTGGCTACCACCCGGAACCGCAACGTCGAGGCATGGCGGAGAGTTGTTCGTCGTCAACTATTGGAGAGCGCAAAGGAGTGGGGGATCGGCGCTCCGGAGTCCGCCACCCAAGACCTGGCCTCCACGATCGCGTCGCTCGGATTCCCCCTGGTCAGATCGGCAGGGGAGAGAGGAGTGCGGCCGCCGCCGTACATTCCCCGATGGGCCCAGCCGGTTCTTTCATCCGGCGATGCCCGCTCGGCAGCCCGGCTTGTCTTCGGTGGACGGGCAACACGTCGGGTGGCTCGGGTGTTGGCCGAGTCGATGCTGGGGTCCGATGATGTCGATCACGGCCGTGAACTCGTGCTGATGCCGTTGGCAATGGCCATGGCGCTCCCGGGCGACACCACGGGCGATTTGATCGCCAACGTTCTCTCGGCGCCGGTCGCCGACCACGCCGCCCACCATTGGCCGAGTGTCGATCAACTCAACATCGCCCGACGGGGCTTTGCTCTTGTCGGGGTGGATGCTGCGCAGCGATTCGCGTTGGAGAGCTTGGCAACTCTCGAAGGCCCGGCGCAGCTGTTCGAGCTGATGGCACACATGGTCGACTTGACGTCACAACATCTCGGTCCGTTGCCGCGCCGACTCGCCGGATTGGCAGAAATGGTGGACCGACTCGAGCGTCGCCCCGTCGCGCTGCCACAGCGACGCGTCGCCGCCCACGATGCCGGCGCGGTGATCAACCTGCCAGTGCAGCCGCTTCAGGCGCCCCGCGAAATGATCGCGGTCGGTCAGGGTGAAGACTTCGACTATCCCGACGAGGTGATGCGCATGAACGGCGCCACCTCGGGCGACCATTCTCTCTGGTTGCCCCGATCACGCGACGAACTCCGCGAATGGGGTGTGCAGCTTCGCAACTGCATGGCCGACTACAACGAGCACGTCGCCTGCAATCGCAGCGTGATCTTCGGGATGCGGCGTAATGGTCGGCTTGTCGCCGGGGTAGAGCTCACCCGCGACTTGAGAAGTGTGAGGCAGTTCGTGCGCGATGACAATCAGCGGCCGTGGCGGGCTGAACGCGAAGCCTTGCGCGACATTCTCAGACAACTTGGGGTGGACGGCCGGTGAGAACGGACCAACCAGCCGGGTATTGCTGTCAATGTCACAGTGCCGCGAGACAATGTGCTGTGCCACGCCATCAGGTCCACATCTCCAGGCTGATCCAATGAGCGGTCAACCACCATGTTTCATCCACGCCGCCGATCTTCATCTCGGCGCCCCCCTGGAGTCATTGGGAGAATATTTCAGCCACGATCTCGACAAGCTTCGCGACCTTCGCCAAGAGGCTTCGAGGTCCTTCGACCGGCTGGTTCAGACGGCCCTCGAACGCGAGGCGTCGTTCGTTGTGATGGCGGGCGATGTTTACGACCGGGCCGAGCGCGAGGTACTCGCGCAGGTGTCCTTCGTGAAGGGCCTGCAGAAACTCAACGACGGGGGGTCGTCGCCAATCCCGGTCTTCGTCGTCCATGGCAACCACGACCCCTTGGTCTCGGGATTTCGCTCAGCGGTCGAGTTGCCGAGCAACGTCCACGTGTTCGGCTCGGGCGAGGCGTCCGCCCACACCATCGAGGTCGATGGCGTAGGACCCGTCGATGTGGCGGGAATCAGCTATTCGAACACCTCCGAGAAGGAGAATCTTGTTCGTCAGGTGAGCAGCGTTGTCGGCGA
>CAZHMP010000036.1:4708-23335 GCA_964533595.1 uncultured Acidimicrobiales bacterium
GCGAAGGGCATCTTGGCCGTTCCGATCAACGCCGGCGGATTCGAACAGCCGGAGTTCGTCGAGTGCGGTGCGCTGCGTTTCAACCGATTGGAGCTCGACGTCAGCGGTGCCTCGGATGTCGCGGCCATGATTGCGATGGTGGCTGACGCGGCCGACAAGCAGGCGGAACAGGCCGGCGAGGTGCCGGTGCTGCTCAGCGTCGATCTGGTGGGGCGCACCGATTTCCATGCGCATCTACGAAAGCTGGGGGGCGATGGGCTTTTGAACGAGTGCCGCGAACAATCCGGTGATGCGCTCGGGCGGGGCGAAATACTGCGTGTGAGGTCCCGCACTCGGCCAAATATCGACGACACGAAACTTCACTCGGGCCACGGGCTCTTGGCCGAGGTGATGAAGTTCATGGGAACTCTCGCGGACAGGCCCGAATCTGAAATCTCCGACTGGATCAGTAGCCACCTCGACGGAGAGCTCGACCCCACGGTCAGCGAAGCAGCCGGGCTCGGCGCAGCGAGCGATGGCGGCGTCGCCCACGCCGGCCGATCAACCTTCTCCACTGGGCGAGAACTCCTGATGGCTTGTCGCGATCTCCTGATCGACGAGCTTGCGCCCATGGGGGATGAATCGTGACCGACCAAGTTCGCATCCGCTCCGTCTTTGCGGAGAGCTTCGGTGGGCTGTCCAAGCGTCACCTCGAGCTTCCGGACGCCCCGATGGTTGTGGTTTACGGGCCCAACGAGGCCGGCAAGTCCACCTTTTCGGAGCTGATTTCCTGGCTGCTGGTCGGTCCGGCAACGGCCAGCGAAGTGATCCGTCGGTTCGCTTCGGCAAACGAGATTCTCAAGGGCTCAATTGCGGGCACCTTGCGCGGAGATGAGTTCACGGCCTCGGCTGATTTCAAGGTCACTCCTTCGGGAGGGGCAATCGCCAAGGCAAGCGTTCGTCAATATCAACTCGGAGGCCCTCTCACCGTTGATCAATGGCACGACAGGCTCGGGAATCTCGACCAGCAGGCCATGGCCGGGATCTATCGACTTTGGGGGCAACAGCTCCACGACGGCGGTGATGCCGACAGAGAACTTCGGCGCGCCGGCCTCGGGGTTCTGGCCGAATCTGCCGATCCGAGGGAGTTGGCCAAAAGACTTGAAATGTTGTCGAGACCGGTATCGAAGTTGGGCCACGCTGAGTCATCATTCAATTCGCTCGCCACCGATCTTCGTGTCGTTGCCGGTCAGTTGCGCGAGGCCGAAGCGAACGTCGACCAATACCGAGCAGTCGAGGCCGAGATCCAACGTCTCACGGCGCAGCGATCGGGTCTCGAAGATCGTCGGGATGGCTTGGAGCGGCGCCGAAACCTGCTGGAGAAAGTTGGCAATCTAGATCAACTGCGCGACGCCCGGGAATCGGCTGAGCGAACGCTGCGATCATGTGCGCCCGTAAGCCCCGAGTGGGTCGATGTAGTGGCCGACATGGCAGCGCTCAAGACATCGGTTGGGTCGCTGGGCGAGTGTGAAACCACACTCCATGAGGCAAAGGCGAACCTGAGGCAATCATCGATTGCGGTGGGGGCTGATTCCACAACCAGCGCCGAAGATGTGCTTTCCAAGTATTCGATCACCGCGGCCGACACCGCACCGGTTGCCACCGCCGTCAGCAACGTGGTCCACACGCGATCAATTCTCAACAAGGCAGTGTCCGATCACGCCAATGCTCTTGCCGATTCCGAGGCAGCGGCCGACAAACTCCAGCGGGTTCTCAACGATCTGGAGACCGACAGCGAGACTCTTCGTCGGGCCAAGCTTGATGAGGGCTCCCGTGTTCAGCTGGGTCTGTTCTCCAAGGACTTCGAATCCGCGCTGGAGTCGGTTCGTCAAGCCGAGGATCGGGCCGAGGGTGCTCGCGTGATCGTTTCCGCGGCGCGGGCGGCCAACGACCGTGCCGCTCAGAATTGGCAACTCACGGGGGCCGACACAACTCCGGCTGCATGGCGATCCGGTGCATCTCCCTTGTCGCTCAAATCTGCAGATTCCCGATGGATGTGGGTACTTCGGGCGGTAATCGCCGCGGTGGCCGCGGCCTCGGCTGTGGCTGGTCAGTGGGTATTGGTCGGACTGGCCCTCACAGCGCTGTTGGTCAGCTGGTTCGCGCGATCGAGGCCCAAAGCCGGCAACGTTGACACTGATTCCGCCGCAGAGAAAGCAGTCGAGGCCAGATCTGAGCTTGATGCGGCCGAGATAGTCCACGTCAGCGCAAACGAAGAGCTCACGATCTGCCGCGAGCGGGTTGCCGCACTGAAAGCGGCGGTAGCAGACCTGAGGGTGCGATACGGGGTGAATCTTGACGCCGATCCCCATCTGCTCGAAGCAACGCTGGAGGCCTGGGTGAGCGCGCTTGCCGTACTCGACGCCGCGGAGGAGTCTCGCAGCCGAGCGGTCTCGCTCGAAGCTGAGTTGGGTCACGCCAATGAAACCGAGGCAGAAGCCAAGAAACACCTCGACACGCTGCTCACTTCGCTGGGTTTGCCCCAGGGCATTGATCCTGAATCGGCTGGATCCCAAGCGAGCGATTACATAGCCCTGGTCGAATCGGCGCATCTCGTTCGAGAATGTGAAGAGAAGTTCAGCAGCTTTCAGCTCAAGCTCGACAACTTGCTTCAACCAATAGCAGCCGAAGTCGATGGATGGAGCCAAGAGAAGTTGATGGAAGTTGCCAAAGCGGCGTCGGAGCGCCAACGCAAAATCGTTGAGGCCAGATCCGCTCTCGACACTGCCACACGAGTGCTCGAGGGATCGCTGGCCACCGACTCTGCGGTTCGCGAGCTTTTCGACGATGGCATTTCGTCGGAAGACAGAGACAGAGAAGTTGATCAGATTGCGGCAGATCTCGAGACGGTCAACAAGGAAATCAACGAGCTATCGGCCGCCATCGGGCTCGAACAACAGCGCCGCGATTCATTGAGCATCGCCGATCGTGTGGCCGACCTGCGCTTGAGCAAGGGGTCGCTGGCTGAATCCCAACGTGAATTGGCCGCCAAGTTGGCCACGAACCGGCTTGCCGGTGTGATCTTGCGAACGGTCGCCGATATTTACGAACGCGAAAACCAACCCGACCTTGTTAAGCGAACGGGGTTGCTGGCAAAACAGGTTGCAGCCGAATGGGACTCGATCAAGGTCAAGGCAACCGGCCCTGATTCGTCCGAGCTTCGCGTCCAAATGCTCGACGGATCGGATCTCGCCGCTTCAGCGCTGTCAACTGGTGCCAGGGCGTTGCTGTACTTGTCGTTGAGACTGGCCATGGCGGACGACGACGGTTCGAAACGGCGGCTGATGATGCCGGTCCTGTGTGACGACCCTCTGGTTCACCTCGACGATCAACGGGCCTTGTCGGCCATGAATCTGTTGGCAGAGGCGGGGGAGACCAGACAGATAGTGGTGTTCACCTGTCACCAGAGAACGGTGGAGGCCGCCGGCGACGTGGGGGCCGAGCTGGTGCAGATCTGAACCAAACTCAAGTGGTGTGCTCCCGAGTTGGTCAGCCCCAATCGGGCACAGCGTCGATGAATTCGAGAGCGGCATCGATGAATCCGAACTGTTTCGGAAGTCCGAAGTGATCGACATTTCGAAGCAACTTCACTCGGGCGTCGGGTAGTGCCTCGGCGAGAGGTTCCGGGGGTCCGGCAAAGTCTTCGTCGCCCATCACGATCAGGCACGGCACTCGGAGGCTGGCCAATTGATCGGCGGTGAAGGCGGGCCGCTCCACGCTGATGCAAGCCTTCAGCGCCGCGCTGTCGTTTCCTGCGGTGGCAATGAGAGCGTCGAAGCGCTGAACGATGTGTGATGCCATCGGCGATTCGTTGGGAGAATCGTGTTGCATCACGTTGCGGCCGACACCGGCCAGCACCATCTTTCTCACCCGGTTGGGGTTGGACAAAGCAATTTCGATAGCGGTGCGAGCGCCGAGCGAGTAACCGATGATGTCGACTTGGCCGTCCGGCATCTGTTGGACGGCGGGGCCGGCCAGGTCCCTGTATGAGTCGGGGTCGGTTGGTTTGGCTGCATCGCCATGGCCGAGCAGGTCGATGCCAACCGCACGTCGGCCGGCGTCGGCGAGCAAGTCGAACCAACCGGGTTCGCGCCAAGTGCGTTCGGTTGACGTGGCGAACCCGTGAATGAGAACTACAGGAGGGCGAGCGATCGATGTCATCAGCGGGAATCTACGCGCATGTTCACGCCGGCCAAAGTCGTGAGCGCAACCCGGAGGCCCTGCTTACCGGGCGAAGTAGCGCTTCTCGAATGCTTTCCTCGTCGGCGAGGATCGTGATTTTCGACTTTGCTCGGGTTATCGCCGTGTAGAGCAGCTCGCGAGTGAGCACTGGAGAGCCCGCCGGGGGCAGGGACACCACCACATGATCGAATTCAGATCCTTGGCTCTTGTGGATGGTCATCGCCCACCATGGCTCAAATTGCGACAGCCTGGATGGCGATATGTAGCGGATTCCCTCTGCTCCGGGCAGCGCGACCCTCGCCTCTCCGTCAACTGAAACCACAACTCCCGTGTCGCCGTTGGCCACTCGATTGACGCGGTCGTTGGCAGTGATGATGATCGGAAGACCCGCAAACCAACGATGGGGAGTGTCGATTCCGATCTGATCACAAACGGCGGCCTCAATGAGATCACTCCAATGGTGGAGGCCAAATCGGTGCATCCTGGTTGCGCACAGCACTTTCAACGACACCGCCGCCCGCAATGCCTCTGCCGGATCGTGATTCATCGCCGCCTTGACTGACGCGGCTGAGGCATCGATCACCTGGTCGGTGAGATGTCGAACCATCGATGTGTCGGTGGGCGAAACCCAGTCGAGACAACTCGCCGACTCGATCGCCGCCCTTGTCGATTCGTAGTCGCCTGACTGAATTGTCTCTGCCAAAGTTGCAATGGGCGAGAGCTCGCCGAATCTGTGGGCATGTTTGAGCACGGTGATCCGCTCCTCAAGACCGCCCGGTGGGGCCAAGGAATCGCTCGAGGAAGCTGACGCGGTGACAGGGCCGATGATGTCGCTCAAGACGGTGCCGACGTCGACGCTTGCCAACTGGTCGGGGTCGCCAACCAGCACGACGGTTGCATCGGGTCGGACCGCCTCCAACAGCCGGGACATCAGCGAGAGTGAGACCATCGACGCCTCATCGATGATCACCATGTCGTGGGGCAGCGGGTTGTTGCGGTTGTGTCGGAACTTGTCGCCCGGTGCAAAACCGAGAAGCTGATGGATTGTTGTGGCCGGATTCTGCACGCTTTTTTGTGACTCGGTGATTCGCGCCGCGGCCTTGCCTGTGGGTGCGGCCAGAGCGACGTTGAGCGATCGGCCACGTGCCGCGGCCAACATGTGAGCTCCGGCCAGAATGCGGGCAATTGTGAAGGTCTTTCCGGTGCCCGGACCTCCGGTGATGATCGAGAGCCCGCCTTGCAGGGCAACTTCCACAGCCCGTTTCTGTCGATCATCGAAATCGGCTCCGGCATCTGCAACGCCTTCATCGAATTCGAACAGCGATTCGACAACCGATTCGATCGAGGTGTGGTCGGCCGCAACGCTGCTTCGACTGCGAAGTTGATTCGCCACGCGTGACTCGTGAACCCAGTAGCGCTGGAGGTAGATCCGGTGGCCGTCGAATACGAGCGGCCGTATTGGCTCCCGGTCGGCCTCGTCTGGATTGGCCACGGTCAGACCCTTCACCAATGCACTCGACCACTCGTCGGCCGCCGGCCACGAGATTTCGGTCGGCTTTCCGGTGCCGGTGCCTGCTGGTAGCAGCGTCGCTCCGACTTTCTCGACCGCCGAGAGCTCGATGCAGCTGTGGCCATGCGTGGCGCCTCGTGAAGCGGTGGCCAGCCCCAGCAATTCGAGAGGTTGGGTTGCTGGCTCAATTCGCGCCATCACCGCAATCAGGTGGGCTTCGGCAATGGTGAACATGCCCGACTCGAAAAATGGAGACAGGAGATCGATCGACTCGCTCGACAAATTTCGGAGCATCGACCAGTGGCTGGTTCGGAGCCAACGGCCGCCTTCGACACCGCGGGTGGAGGCGCTCATCGAGAAGCCCCGTTGTCGAGTAGCCGGCTCAGTTCAACGATCAACTCCGGGGGAACGCGCCATGTGAACACGCCCTCCGGTATGCCAGATTGCGCGGGAACACTCGGGCCCGACATTCCTCGTACGAAGAGATACGCCACTCCACCGAAATGGGTGGCCGGGTCGTAACCGGGTAGTCGCCATCGCAGGAAGCGATGTACGGCGACAGAGTAGAGAAGGGCTTGCAATCCGTAGTGGTGACGAGACATTGCGATGGCCATCGCCGATTGCGAATAGTCGCCCGGCATGGGTGTGGATCCAGCACGATGAAGCCGGTTGGACTTGTAGTCGGCAACAACAAACCGAGGGGTGCTGTCGGCGTCCTCAACCCGGATGAGAACATCAATTGACCCGGTCAGATGGCCCGCCAGATCGAGGTCGAAGACGCCGTCGGCGAGGTCTTGTGCCCACGCGCGTAGAGGGTCGGCAGCCTCCAGATGGCTGGCGACCAACTGTCCGATCTGACGGTCGGTTGGTTGATTCCGGCCACGCCCGACCAAAAACTCGAATGACATCTCATCGATACGGTTGGCTCGCGAAATCTCGCTGAGACGAAGGTTGTCGAACAGCGGCCCGAGGGGGGTCTCGACCGCTGCGGCCAGGCCATCGGTGAGCAGTTTCACCCCATCGGAGCTGGTGGCATTGGGTGGCGTGAGCGGACGAAGGTCGAGCGATCCAAACTTCAATCGGCGTCGAATGGCTTCAGCGAGGTCGTCGTGCAGATCCGCTGAGGTGAAATCCACCGCTTCGAGCACCTCGTGGACGAGCGTGCCGAATGCGGCACCGGCGGGAAGAGTTGCCAACGGTGAGATCGCGATCGGCGGGGATTTCGAACCATCGGCCTCGAAACGCAATGACGGTTGTTCATCATCGATCGCCTCGTCGGCTGCCCCGCCGTCGGCCATCGAAGCGTCGTGAGGGTCTGGGTGATAGTCGACCCGGTTGACGATCGTGCTGAACGACCATCTGTTCTTGCGGCGGTCGGGGATCATTTCGAGGGTGGCCAACTCGAGCGGCTCGAGCGTCTGGTCGGCACTGCCGGACCCCCAGGCGGAGACACGAGGCTCATCGGAGCCATGGACCAACACCTCGATGTTGCCGGCCGCCAGATCGACCAGAGATCGAAGCGTCTCATGAAGGTGGTCGTCGGGAGGAAGCCTTATGGCGTCGCCTTCGAAGAGGGCATGTTCGATGCGCCCCTCGATTCGGCCGAACAGCACTCTGGACAGTGCCGACTTGTCGGACTTTGAGGTGTGTGTCCACCAGATAGCGGTGTGATGGCGGGCCCGCGTGAGTGCCACGTACAGCAACCGGAGACTCTCAGCGGACCGTTCTTCGATTGCTGTGTCGCGGCGTGTTTTGGTGGATGGCTTGTCGGGCCAGGCCTTCGGGGGCTTGTCCCAGCTGCCGTTGAGGCCCGATGCAACATCGAATGTGCGCCGACGGGTTTGTGGGTCTTGGTAGATGATCTGGCCCGGGCTGTTTCGTGAATCCCACAGAGTTGGTGCGCACACGATCGGGAACTCGAGCCCCTTGGACACCCAAACCGTCATTATCTGAACGGCGGCAGCATCGGACTCCACTCTTCGGGATGTGATGTCGCCATCGAATTCCGTGTCGGCATCGCTGTCGGGCTTTGAATCGAGTGAGGTCAGGAGCGATGAGGGGCTGAGCGCGCCGTCGGTATATGCATCGTGGAGAAGTTGGGTGATGTGGTCGAGATCGGTGGCCTGTCGGTCTCCATCGGCTGTTGAAAGAACTCGTGCCGTCACCCCGGTGTGGCTGCGAACGTTGTGCAACATCGACGTGAATCCGTGGGTGGCGAGCACGTCGGACCACGATCGCAGCGAGTCTTGAAGATCTGCGATCTGGTCGTCTGACGCGGACTTGACCCAATCGAGAGTGTGGCCACCAAACCAACTCAACGCGAACGTACGCGCCCGGGCCGGGTCGGATGGACGGGCCATTGCGTGCAGCAACCACCGCCAATGAGTGGCGGCTTCCGATTCGAGGACGCTCGACCCCCTGGCCAGTACGGCGGGAATGCCATGATCCGACAGTTCGGATTGGATCGACTCGGCATCCTTTCGCTTCAGCACCAGCACCGCAATGTCGGATGGCAAAACCGGCCGTCGACCAGATGGCGAATCGGGATCGGGAATAGTTGAGCCGGACAGCAACTCGCCGATGTGGTCGACCAAATTGGCGAATATTGCGTGGCGCGCCGCGTCCACTTGAATTGCATTGGTTTTGCTGGTGCGGGTGATGCTCTCTCCGATGGCCAATCGAATCGACATCGCCGGTATCGGAGAGCCTCGAGAATCGAGAATTCTCAGAGGATCGTTGTCGGGCGACGGACTGACATGACCGAACTCGATTGATGAATCGCCAAACGTGGCGCCGTCAAGGAGAGTGTCGACGGCGGAGATCATTGCGCCATCGGATCGCCAATTGGTGGCCAAGGAGCGATGTGTGATTGCGGCGACCGGTGCGGAGGTGATCTCGGCGCGACGCTCTGGCTGGACCGCGTCGAGATATGTGGAGATGTCTGCACCTCGGAACGAGTAGATCGCCTGTTTGGGATCACCCACCAGCACCAGCGATGTGTCGGATTCGTGGATACCGAACAGCTTTCGGAAAATGTCCCACTGGACGGGGTCAGTATCTTGAAACTCGTCGATGAGAGCCGCCCGGAATCGTTTCCGTAATGCATTGATCACCGACGTTGCGCCCGGCCCTTGCATGGCGTCGCGAAGCCTGAGGAGCACGTCGTCAAAGCTCATCGTGGCTGCTGCCTCGCGACGCCGGGAGATCATTGCCGCCGCCTCGATTGCCATGCGTGTGAAGGTGCGTGATCTGATGTCGATCGATTCGTCGGCAGGATCCGGCACCAAATCCATTCCCGGTATCGAGAGGATCTTTTCGGTCACCCTGGTGAGATTTCCAATCGGGGGAATGAGGTCGGGATCCATCCCCGACGCGGCGTAACCGGCGATTAGATCGGCGCACGTTTGTTCGGCCAGGTTTTCGGTGTCGTCTACGAGTGTGGAGTCGGGGTCGATCCCGGAGAGGATTCCGAGCGTGCCCAGCACCTGGGTGGCGAAGCCATGAATGGTGGCGATGGAAGCAGAATCGAAGTCGGAGATTGCTCTTCGCAGATTGAGCAGATGTCGTGGGTCGGGGTGTTCGAGAAGATGGGACGCGATCTCGTCGTCACCGACACCGAGATTGGCGGAGGTGCTCTCAATGTCGGTGGCCGCATGCGCAAGGCGATCCGCCGTGTCGACCAGTTGTCGGCGAACGCGCGCCCGCAGTTCGTTCGTGGCCGCCCGCGTGAAAGTGACCACAAGCAGTTCGGAAATTGGAACGTCGTGTTCGGCGATGAAACGGGTGGCCAAGCCGGAGAGGGTGTAGGTCTTTCCTGTTCCTGCACTGGCCTGAATGGCCAGCCGGCCGTTCGGGATCGGGTCGGTGATGCTGAACACTTTCGTGGTGGGCGACGACGTCATTGCTCCGATGCCTCCACAGAGGTGATGGAGATCGACTCATCGATCGCCCGCCAAACGTATTCGGCGTAGCGTTGAGCGGCACCGCCGATGCCCGCGGGATCGTCTGGGCGGGCTTTGATGGATCGAAGATCATCAAGGTTGATGTCGCCGTAGACGAGCGAAACGGATGGGTCGGCTCGATCTCCGGCTGACAGATGCGAGTTGAACCAAGCATCCTTGATTGTGGGTTTGCCGTCGAATGTGCCGGGAATGGCGAGCTGCGACTCGGGATGAGACTCGCGGTAGATGCCGCGCGACACGAGCGGGAACAAGGGCACCGGGGTGTCGGTGCTGCGCCGCAAACAGTCGACTGCCACCCCGATGGCTACTCGGGCACCGGCGGAGCGCTCCGCCGGGCCGGATCCGGTTGGCGAGATCTCCCAGATCTCGGCACCCTTTGGCTCAGACGAGTTGATCGGATTGATGGTGATGGCCCGCCAGTCGGTGGATGGGTCGGCTATCACCAGGCACATGAGGTTGACCCAGGCATCGATCAGATGAACGGGCTTCCATTTGGAGTAGCGAATTGTTGCCGGGCCGGGTCGTGGTGATCTGAGCTGTGTGCGGACCATCCCCACGATTCGACAACCGTCGGAGACATCTATGTCGATCGGGTGGTCATCCGGCGGGCCCCTTGTGATGCCGACCGCCTCGCCGGCATCGAGCAATTGGTCGACAACGCCACGCAGGGCGCTTTCGTAGGCGTCGCCCAATCTCCCGGGCGGCATGGATCCCTTGCGTCGTTCGACGGAGGTGATGTGGGAAATCAACTCGTTGCGAGCCCCGAGCGGCTCGGCCATGAACGAGCCGACCATGAGGTCTCCCAGCTTCCATCGATCGAGACCTGTGGGGTTGATGGGGAGAAGCGCCGATAGGTCGTCCTCGGGCTTTGGCAACTTGATTTGAAGGACGCTGTCGGTGTGGTGTTTGGTTGGGTTTCGAAGGAATGACTGGAGCTCGCCGAGTTCGATGGTGAGGGAAGCCTCGGCATTTTGGCTCGATGGAGACTCGACCGGGCTGCGGCTCTTGCTGGGCTCAGAGGATCTGGATCGCCGAGCTTCGGCGCCGCTCAAGGCATCTGGATCGAACCCGGCAACCACTCCGTCGATCAACGATCCCTCGGTGAAGTAGCGCTCATCGAAGGGCTGGCGCGGGTGTTTCAGCTCAATCGATTCGCGATATTCGGATCGTTGATCCGGTGGGGACATCGAGGTGAGCGTGTCGACCAGCTCCTCCAGCACTGTTGATCGAGGAATCACCTCGTTGGTGCGGATGTCGTGGCCATCTCGAAAGATCAACAAGGCATCGGACGCGCTGAGCGCGGCCTCGAGCAATGCCTGGCGACTCTCGCCTCGGGCATCGAAGTCGCCGAGCATGGGAGAGGTGGCGATGAGGTCGTCGCCATCGACGGAATCACCGCCGAACGCCGACTGGTCGAGCCCGATCACACAGACAACTCGATGGGGGATCCAACGCATGGGACGAAGCGAAGTGATGGTGATACCACCACGGAAGAAGTCCGGGCGACCCGATCGTCCTTCGAGTTGTTGCCCCAGCACTCGCCTGAAGTCGTCGAAGGAGAGCAGGGGCGCCGACTCACCGCCAGGTAATTCTGCAGTGTCGGCGATGTCGTGGGCGAGTCGTTCGAGATGGTCGAACTGCCAGGTCTGGCCCCGAGGCGCCTCGAACAGAGCGCGAGCGGTTTCGAGCATCAAATCGAGCCACTCGGTGATGACTTTCTCACCGGTTGCTTCAGACGCCAGCGTGGTGAGGCGGTGAATGACCGTCGCCAACTTTGCGGCAAGTTCGGTGTCGGAACCCTCTATCCCTTCAGGGGCCACATCCCCAATTGACAGGGCTGGGTCGTCGGATACAACTGCAGATCCGATCAGAAGACGATCGACGGCTGACTGCCAAGTGTTGGTGTCGATCGACGATGACACTCCATGGCGAGCTCGATGCTGGGCATCCAAACCCCATCGAACGTTGGTTGAATCTGCCCATGAAATGATCGAGGAGAGGTCGTCACCGCTGAGATCGAAACGAGTACGTACTGGTACAAGGCTCAGGAAGTCGAGGACGGTGGTGACCTCGAACCTGCCGGTGGCGATGTTGAGAAGTAGAGATGTGGCTGCCAGAACCGGATTGGACGATCGAATGGAGCGGTCGGCAATTCGATACCGAAGTGTGGTGGCGTTGGGTGAGTCGGTGTCGTCGGACGACGGACCGAAGACGGCCTCCACCAGCGGAGCGAACCTTTCCAGCGCGGGTGTGACGACGATGATGTCGTCCTCGCTCAGGGTGGGATCGGATGCCAGAAGCAGCAGTAGAGAGTCGCGAAGTGCCTCGACTTGACGCGTTGGGCCATAGCAGGAATGAAGCTGAATCGATTGATCCGGTCCGACGGATCGGGCTCGGGTGCCGGGGATCAGATCGAGCCGAAGATCGCGCTGAAGATCTGACAGTGCGGAGCTCTTTGACACGCTCATGGGTTCGGGAGGATCGACAGACTCGATCTCGACCGGTGCCAGCACTCGACACGTGTCGATGGCCGGGCGCCCCCAAGTTCGGAGCAACTGGTGGTGAACGGTCTCATCCCCAGGTTTGGTCTCTTCGGACAGGACGGCTTGACGGACGGCCTCTGCCGCGGCTGGAGATGGCTGAAGTAGGTAGAGATGAATCTCGTGGTGTGTGCCAACGGCGCGAGCCAGATCAAGGAATCCGGGACCCCCGGGCACCACGGTGAGGCCAAACATGACGAGTCTGTGAGGTAGGTCGATGACCAGATCGCCGTTGGACAGCCGGTCGAGAATCGCCGGCATTGCCTCGGCCGGGCTTGGCACACCGACCTTCGATCTCACGGCGCGCCACAAATGAGGCTGCCAGAGAGCGTGGGCGGGAAGTGGTGCGTTGACGCCATCGGTGTCGTTGCCTGCCGCCCAACTCCGGATCATGGCGGGCCTGTGCAAGTTGTAACGATCGAAGAGATCGGCCACTCGGCGGGCCCTGGCGTAGACCGATCCGAGCCCTGACCGGCCCAGCGGTGCCAGGAGTGGATCGGCGGATGATTCGAGGATCACGCTGAGGGTGGTCCAAGCCAGCCTTTCGACTTCCCAACGCCTGTGGCCGTCGCCGTCTGCCGCCAGCACCCTTGTTCGAAGAGAACCGGGAAAGGCCGACTCGATATTGGCCGACACTCCGTCGCCTCCTGCCGCGGTGGCACCGAGCCGCTGGGCCAACTCGAGCGACAGCCACCGCTGCATGGCCGCGGAAGGGGTGGCGATCCACTCACTGGTCATCGGATCAGCCGGCGCGACCGACAGGACCTCCGCTAGGTGGTCAACCAGGGGCGGCAACCGATCTGATGTGTGGATCCGAAGCACGTGCCGAATGTAACCCGGGTATGTGACATGGACGGACTGGGCCCTCCACCGATGGCACGTGGCCATAGGATTCGCGATGTGACAGATGAATCCGGTTCATCGAGTGGTGTGCGCCTCAGCTTGTTGACCAAAGAGAATTGCCCGCTGTGTGACCACGCAAAAGCCGTGCTGGATCGAGTGGAGGTTCACTACGTGGCCTCAACCGACGTGGTGTGGCTGGAGACCCCAGAGGGCGAGGAATTCGCGGAACGACACCACACTCCGTTCCCCCCGGTCCTGCTGATCGATGGTGAGCTACATGGCTACGGACGGCTTTCCGAGAGAAAGCTTCGAAGAGAACTCGATCGGATGAAAGCACCTCGTCGACCGTTTCTTGGACGATTGATGCGAAACCTGCGTCGCTCGGTGAGGTGGAGGCCGCAAAGAGATCGTCACCACCTCGACTGAGCAGTGAAACGGACCGTCAGTCGAGTGGGGGAAGTCCCCCGAAGTCCAGGTCGAGTCCGGTGTCAGCCGAAGTATCGGCTGGCCGAACCAACTCGACAGTTGCCTTCTCCGGCTCGAGGATCTCACCGACTGCCACCATCGCGGCGCTGAGAACGGTGACCGCTCCGCCCTTCTTGACCGCCCGCACGTAGGCCGGCAACGGACGGTCGACCATCTCGTCCGGCCCCTGTTCTGCGGGTTGAAGCTCGCCGTTCACCCCAACATTGTGCCTTGTCACACCCAGCTATTACATATGTGGCGACGGCGGCGGACCCTCGTCACATAAAAGTTGATCGGCGGGGCGTGAGGTGACCCTCGCGCCTCGACCGAGGTCTCACTGGGCCACTGAACGTAGAATCAGGGGAGTGGCACACCGCAGGACCTGACTCCTGCCAGAAAAGCGGAAAGTGGGTAGTGCGCATGCCCGGATACTCCATCAATCGCGACGATTACCTGAAGCGACTTCGCCGGATCGAGGGCCAAGTGGGCGGCCTGCATCGGATGATCGAAGAAGACAGGTACTGCATCGACGTCCTGACTCAGATCACATCGGTAACCAGCGCGCTGCGAAGTGTCGGTTTGGGACTACTCGATGAGCATGTGAGGCACTGCGTGATGGACGCCGCCAACAGCAGCGAGGAAGCGGGCAACGACAAGGTCGAAGAGGCCATAGGCGCGATCGAGAGGCTGCTCAGGGCGTAGTGGGTCGGACCTCTGGGCTGGTCAGGAAACCATCGTCTTGGAAATGAAGTCTTCCAGGCCGGCAATGTCGAACTGAGCCGTGAGTTGCCCCGAATCGTCGTGGCCAAGTTCCAGTGTCGGGCAAAAGAACTCATCGTCGCCGGCGAAGAAGTCGGGTGAGCCCTTCACGTGACGCCGCTTACCGTCCTCGTAGTCGCCAAGTACTGACGCCGAAGGCTCGCGATCGGTCATCGGAATGTCGTGGGCCAAAGCGATACCTCGAAGCACCGTCGGATCGGAAATGTCCTGTCCTCGCTCGAACAGGGCGTCTCGTAGTTCCAGATTCACCGCCAACCCGACCCGAACATCAATCTCATTGGCGGCCGCAGCAAGATTCAGCGCCGGGATGGTGGTAGTCGGCCAAGCTCCTGGGTTGATTCCGGCAAACTGTTCGATTCCCAGTTCGGATCGAAGGATTTCTGCCTTGGCCATCACGGGTCCGGCCTTCAGCGAGGATCCATTGACCCATTCAAGGGGCCAAGAGCGAACCCGCAAGTTCGTCTCCACCTCGGATCGGGACAATTTGTCGGCAACCATCGACAGGCCCACGTGGGTGAACGGGCACGTGATGTCGGCGAATACCTCGATCATCACTTGTTGTCCACCTCAGAGGCTGCCGAGCGGTCGACCGGAGAGTCAGGCGTCGACGACGTCATATCCGGCCTCGTCGATTGCGGCACGGATCGCAGCGTCGTCGGCGGCGCCTTCAACCTGGACCGACTTGGCATCGATGTCGACCTCGACTTTGGCGACTCCGTCAACCTTGCCGACACTGTTCTCGATCGACATCTTGCAGTGGCCGCAGGAAATGCCGGGTACGGAGTATGTGAGTGTGCTCATGTCTGTCTCCTTGGGGAGATTTGATTTGGATGATGCTTCTTGGGATTTGGGAGCGGCCTCTTCGACAGGCGTGGGTCGGGTGATACCGGAACTCGACTTCCGGTAGCCCTTGAAGCGACGCAGCCGCAGAGAGTTGGTGACCACGAACACCGATGAGAAGCCCATGGCGCCACCGGCGATGATCGGGTTGAGGACACCGGCTGCAGCGAGCGGAATGGCGGCAGTGTTGTAGGCGAACGCCCAGAACAGGTTGCCCTTGATGATGGTGAGGGTTCGGCGCGACAGCGCGATGGCGTCGGCGACGGCGCGAATGTCGCCGGAGACGATTGTGAGATCGGACGCCTCGATTGCGACATCGGTGCCCGTGCCCACAGCGATACCGAGGTTGGACTGAGCGAGGGCGGGCGCGTCGTTGATGCCGTCGCCAACCATGGCCACCTGTTTGCCTTGATCCTGCAGTCGGGAAATCTCGGTGGCCTTGTCGGCTGGGAAGACCTCGGCGACCACATGATCGACCCCGACCTCGGCACCCACGGCGTCGGCGGTGCGCTGGTTGTCGCCGGTGAGAAGCACGACTTCCATACCGAGATCGTGGAAGGCGTCGACAGCTTCTCGACTGGTGGGTTTCACCCGGTCGGCGACCACGAACACTGCGTGGGCGGTCGATGATCCGGAGTCATCAGACCATCCTGCGAGAACGGCCGTGCGGCCGAGAGTCTCGGCTTCGGTGGCTGCTGATTCGATTTCGGAAGGCACGGTGTCGAACAGTGACCGGCGGCCGACGCGTACGTCGAAGCTCTCGACGGAACCTGTGACGCCGCTGCCGGGAAGGTTCTCGAACCCATTCACGGCCGGTGGATCTTCTATCGTGGCAGCGATGGCGCGTGCGATCGGATGCTCTGATTTGGCCTCCAGAGCGGCGGCGAGCCGGTGAGCGGAATCGGGATCGGTCGTGGAGTCGGTGACTACATCGGTGAGCTCCATGCGGCCCTCGGTGATGGTGCCGGTCTTGTCGAGCACGACCACGGTGACCTCTTTGGTCTGTTCCAGGATCTCGCCACCCTTGATGATCACTCCGAGCTGAGCGCCTCGACCTGTGCCGACCATGATGGCCGTGGGTGTGGCCAGCCCGAGTGCGCACGGGCAGGCGATGATTAGCACGGCGACGGCGGCGGTGAATGCGGAATTGATGCCGTGGCCGGCGACCAGCCATCCGATCAGCGTGAGGCTGGCGATGCCGAGCACGGTGGGGACGAAGATTGCCGACACCCGGTCGGCCAGACGCTGGACGTCGGCGCGTGATCCCTGAGCCTCCTCTACGAGCTGAATGATCTGCGAGAGAGCCGTGTCGGATCCGACCTTGGTGGCCTCAACGACCAGCGAGCCGTTGGCGTTGATGGTGGCGCCGATCACGTCGGTGCCAGGCCCGACCTCGACCGGTACTGGTTCACCAGTGACCATTGATGCATCGATGGCCGAATGCCCCTCGACGATCACGCCGTCGGTGGCGATTTTCTCGCCGGGGCGCACCACGAAACGCATCCCTACCTCGAGGTCTTCTGCGGGTATCTCGGTGCCGTCCTCGAGAAGTGCGACGCTCGAGCCGAGTTCGGCCAACGCACGGATGGCATCGCCGGAGCGTTGCTTGGCGCGGGCCTCGAACCACTTGCCGAGAAGGATCAGCCCGATGATTGCGGCTGCGGTCTCGAAGTAGACGTGACCGTCGCTGCCCGAGAAGAGCACAACGATCGACCACAACCATGCGGAGAGCGTGCCCATCGAGACGAGGGTGTCCATGGTGGTGGAGCCGTGACGCAGGTTCATCCACGCGGCCCGGTGGAATCCGAAGCCGCTGTACCACACCACCGGCGTGGCCAGTGCTCCGGCCACCCAGCGAGAACCGGAGAATTCCAAGAACGGAACCATCGAGATGAGTAGGGCAGGGGTGGCGAAGACGGCTGCAAACATGAGCCGTTTGGTGAGAGACACCAGATGTTTGCGTTCGGCCTCCTCCTGGTCGGGGTCGTCCGGAACCGAGTAACCGAGGCTCTCGACGGTGGCCTTGAAAGCAGCTTCGTCGATCACCGATGAGTCGTAAACGACGCGGGCCTTGGACGATGCGAAGTTGACATCGGCCTGGTCGACGCCGTCGAGCTTTGATAGGCCACGACCGATTCGGGACGCGCACGCTGCGCAGGTCATGCCCTCCAGAGGTAGGTCGATACGACTAGTCATGTAAGTAATATACCCCCCTACCCTATACATGCCAAGGGGAAAAGGTCACATGTCGACAATACGCCGTTCGATACCGCTCGGTTCGTAGTCAGATCACGTACTGACCTATTGCCCTATGGCCTTCCTGATTGGCTTGGCAAAGTTGCGTCGATCAACCAGGAGGCGAAGCAATGAAACCCATCAGAGTGATCATGATCGCGGTGCTAACCGCACTGGCCTTGCTCGGAGCAGCGTGTTCCTCAGACAACGCGTTGGCCAACGGCAAACTCCCCGGCGGAGGCAACACCCCCGTTGGCACCGGAGTGATAACTCCTCACATAACTCTCAGCGAGTTTTCGATCACCGGAGACTTGCGGGTGCCGGCTGGCAGCATCAATCTAGACGTCCTCAACAAGGGCGGGGTGGAACACACCCTCGCACTGAGGGGCGGCCCCACCACGGGCAACATAAGCAGCAACCAATCGGCCTCACTCAATCTTGGTCAGATGGCTCCGGGCGAGTACGAGCTCTTCTGCGAAATTCCCGGCCACAAAGAGGCCGGCATGACCACCACGCTCACCGTGGTCGATCCGTCCCAGGCTGGCGATATCAAAATCGCCGCGACGAGGTCGGAGACCGAACCCGACTGGGCCGCGCTCGACAAGGCCATGCAGGACTCGATGAAGCTGTTCCCTGCCACCACACAGGGCAAGGGCAATCTGGTGATCGATCCGGTAATTCTGTCAGATGGCACCAAGGAATTCAGCCTTCACGTAGCTGTCACCCCGTGGGAGGTGGAGCCCGGCAAGTTTGTTGACGCTTGGACCTACAACGGCATCGTTCCAGGCCCGCAGTTCCGGCTCAACGTCGGTGACCACGTGAGGATCAACGTTCAGAACGATCTGCCCATGGGCACTGACATCCACTGGCATGGAATTCCGACCCCCAACGAGATGGACGGCGTGGCCCCGATCACGCAGGACCTGATCCTAAGCGGCGAGTCTTACGTCTACGAATTCGACATTCGCCGTCAGGGCATCGGCATGTACCACGCCCACCACCAGGGTCAGACCGAGATACCCAACGGTTTGTTCGGTACGTTCATCGTCGGTGACATGCCACTGCCGTACGGGCAGACCATCGGGGGAAACACGATCCCCGACAAGAAGGATCTTCCGATCGCGCAGGAGATCCCGATGGTGCTCAACGACGCCGGCGTCATCGGATTCTCGCTAAACGGCAAATCCTTCCCAGCCACCGAACCCTACGTCGTGAAGAAAGACGACTGGAT
>CAZHMP010000037.1:0-10631 GCA_964533595.1 uncultured Acidimicrobiales bacterium
GGGATTGGAGCGGGTGACGGGAATCGAACCCGCGTTATCAGCTTGGGAAGCTGATGTTCTACCATTGAACCACACCCGCGGGCAGCGCCGATCGTAGCGTTGTCAACCGCCGATGGTGTCGAGAATTGGTTCGATCAGATCACGTATCGAGGTGATCCCGAGCACTCCGTCGCCCCTGTCCACGGCCAAGTGGCGCACTCCGGCCTGGTGCATGGTGAGCGCGGCATCGGCAATCGACATGTCGCCCGGCACGATGATCAAGTCGCGCGACATGACCTCTTCACCGGTTTGATCGATTGCTCCACTGGCCAGCGCCCGGACAACGTCTCGTTCCGTGGCTATTCCGGTGGCCCCATCGGAATCATCGATCAGTAGTGCCCCGCAATTGGCGTCGGCCATCAGGCGCGCCAACGTGGCGACGTCGTCATCGTGGCTGCCGCGCAATGGGTCGAACGACGTTATTGATCGGACCGGACTGTTGGCATCCACAGCCTCGAGGTCGGAGTGAGTCATTTCATCGGGTCCTTGACGTCGTCTCTTCAAGGCAACCTTGCCTTGGCTCAATCATTGTCGCAAGGACGAGGAAGGGCAGAATTGGGCGGGAAAGTGGCCGTCGGGGAACGAACGATCCGATGCGTGTACAGTCCGCTCGATGGCCGAACTTCGTTTCACATTCGGAACCATGGGCTCGGGTAAGTCCACGCAGGTCCTGCAGATCCACTACAACCTGCGAGCGCGTGGTCTCACCACGATCCTCACGACACAACTCGACCGCAGCAGCGGTCAGGTCTCGAGCCGGCTGGGGGTATCGGCTGATGCCGAGATCGTGGATGCTTCTACCGATTTGTTCGATCTGGCCCGCCAACGAGTGAACTCGGCCGGCCATGTCGATGCCATGATCTGCGACGAGGCTCAATTCTACGAACCATCCCAGTGTGAGCAGTTGGCCCGTGTGGTCGACGAATTGGGAGTCGACGTCTACGCCTTCGGTCTGCTCACCAGTTTTCAGGGACAGCTGTTTCCGGCCACGGCGCGTCTGCTCGAGCTGGCCGATGTGCGAACCGAAATTCAGGTCGAGGCGCGCTGCTGGTGCGGCGAACGAGCCACCCACAACGCCCGGTTTGTCGACGGCGTGCAAGTAGTGGCGGGTCAACTCAAAGTTGTGGGAGACACCACTGGCCCGGCGGCAGGCGAGGTCACCTACGACCTCCTGTGCAGGAGCCATTGGATGCAAGGCGCTCGGGCCGCCACAGGTGCTCAAATGGAGCTTCTTGGTGATGACGTGGCGCGTCCGCCCGGGCATCCTGACCGCAGCGGGCCCGTTGAGGTCCACCCCGAAGACGTACCCACCCCACTTCACGCAACTCAAACGGGAGACAAATCGTGATCCTCTCGGATCAGTCCATTCGCGAACAGATCGAAGCGGGTCGAATCGTCATCGACCCGCTCGACCCCAAGGGACTACAACCGTCGTCGGTCGACCTACGACTCGATAGCTGGTTTCGAGTTTTCCGCAACCACACGATGGGCCACATCGACGTCAAGCAGAATCTCGAAGAGCTCACGCAACTCATCGAAGCCGACGACGATCATCCGTTCATGCTGCATCCGGGTGAGTTCGTGCTCGGATCCACGCTGGAACGAGTCGAGGTACCCGACGACCTCGTGGCACGTCTGGAAGGAAAATCAAGTCTCGGCCGGCTCGGCCTGCTGATTCACTCCACCGCCGGATTTGTTGACGCCGGGTTCCAAGGACAGCTCACGCTCGAGTTGTCGAACGTGGCGAACCTTCCCATCACGCTCTATCCGGGAATGAAGATCGGGCAAATCTCTTTCCAGAAGATGACCACGCCCGCGCAAAACCCGTACGGATCCGGAAAGCTCGGATCCAAGTACCTCCACCAGCGTGGCCCCATGCCGAGCCGCTACTGGGAAAACTTCGACTGATCGTTCAGCGGTATTGGGTGGCGGTGATGATCCCGCCGAGGATCATTCCCAGCCCGACCAGCAGAATGCCGTTGTTGGTCGTCCAGAACGAGCCGACGTAGTTGAGCAGAATGACCACGATGCCGAGACCCATCAGGCCGAACATCAAGACAGGCACCCAAGCCGGGCTGGGCGGTTGAGAGTTGTAGCCGGTGTGAGACATCGAGCTTGGCGTGTAGCCGTCGGGGTGGGTGCCCTTGGGGGTGACCCTTCCGCTCTGCACTCTGCGCTTGGTCGGCTTCTCAGTCATGATGAAGAGGATAGGCCCTACGTGCGCCGTCGGCCATGCCCGAATTGTGCGAGCGATTGATGGCTACTCGACCGGAGTGACGAGATCCATGTCTTCGAGACAATGGCGGGGTGCCTGAGGCTCTTCCTGGGGGGCGATGGTCATCCGAACCTCCGACCCGCAAATGCTGCATCGGTAGGCGATCTTGACTTTGCGAAGCTCACCGGCCGGGGGTGGTTCGGGAATTGGCTTGGCCAAGCCGCGGAGCATCGCCAACCCGATCTTGATCATCACAATTGCGGCGACGGCCGCGATGATCACGTTGAAAAGGTTCACCGTCGATCTCCCATGATGACGTCAGCCTAAGTCACCGGTTTGGTCTCAGCACCGTCGCTGCAGCGCCGCTTGGTCCACTCGCCAGTGTGAGAATCGGCCCGTCGGTCGCAGCAGTGTTGAGGCCGTCGACCACGAGTCGGATTTCTTCGGCCGCGGCGGCGTCTCCGGTGGCCAACGCTCCGCCATGGGGATTGACTTTCGCCGGATCGATGCCGAGAGAAGAGCAGACACACAACAGCGCGGCGGCACTCGTCTCGACGATCTCCCATCGTTCGATCTCGTCGGCTGTGAGGCCTGCGCCGTGGAGCGCTTTGGTGACGGCGCTTGATGCACCGCCGTGTGGGGTTCTGGGGTCACCCGACGATCTCCCCACCGACATGATCCGTCCGACTCCAGCATCGGACCCAGCCGCTAGGAGTAGGCCGCTGCATCCATCAGCCGGCGGTGCGAACGACGCCGCGGTGACATCGCCGCCGGACTCGAACGCGGGCGGCAACTGCGACAGGTCTGCGGGAAGGTCGCGGAGCAGATCCCCGCATTGAATGTTGTCGACACGACGTTCGATGCTGCGCCTGACGACAGCGTCCTGTTGAGAACGGCTGAACCCGGCCGATCGAGCCGATTCTTCGGCCGCACGATGGGGAGCCAACAGTCCGCCGACGGTGCCGTACCGGTTGGCGGGACCGTCGGACCAAGGTCGACCGTAGGTTCGGCCCAAGGCTGAAGCACCGGGCGGAACAATCGATCCGCTCGACACCCCCAAGACCGCCGCGACACGGACATGGCCTGCTTTCAAAGCGGCCAGCGCGGCGTGAAGAGCTGTCGTCCCGCTGCACTCGGCGGCATCGACAACCATGCCGTTCACGGCTTCCGGTAGACCGGCCGACAAGATGACAGCGCGAGCCATATTTGCACCCTGGGCCCCGACGGGTTCGGCACAACCGACCCACACCTCGTCCAACTCCGATTCGTCCAGTGCGATCTCGTCGCAAAGCGCTCGAAGGACAGTGGCAGCCATGTCCACCGGATGGGTTTTGGAGAGTGCTCCGTCGACCGAGCACACTGGTAGTCGGGAAGCGGCTAGTACGGACATCATCGAATCAGGCTTCTAACATTCGGATCAATCGGGGGACACGCCATGTTTGTAGCAATACTTGCCGAAGAATCATTTCAATTCCCGTCGGATGAGATCAGCGTGGCACTGCTGGCCATCCGGATCATCATCGGTGTGACGATCGCGGCCCATGGCTACGGGAAGTTCTTTCTCGGGGGAAAGATTCCCGGCACGGCCGGCTGGTTCGACTCGATGGGGATGAAGCCGGGAAAGCTTCATGCCTACATGGCGGCATCCACCGAGGTCGGTGGCGGTCTGCTGTTCGCCGCCGGCATCCTCACACCGTTCGCGGCGGCGTCGATCGTCGCTCTGATGTTCGTTGCCACATGGACCGTTCACCGCCACAGCGGTTTCTTCATCGTGGCCGGCGGGTGGGAGTACAACTTCATACTCGCGGCGATGGCGGTGGCGGTAGCGGTGTCAGGTCCCGGTCGTTATTCGGTCGACAATTCGCTCGACATTGTCGACAACCTCGACGGGTGGATTGGCCTCATCATCGCCGCTGGACTTGGGCTCGGATCGGCTATCGGACAACTGGTCATTTTTTTCCGGCCACCGGCGGACGAAAAATCCGACTCCGGCGACTGATCGGTCCGACACGTGCCCCAGCGTCCGGTGACGCTCACCCCGCCGTCACGAAACGGATTGCTCGATCGTCTGGAAGCCGATCGCTTTGACGTCATCGTGATCGGCGGTGGCATCACGGGAGCCGGGGTGGCTCGCGATGCCTCGGCCCGAGGGCTGTCGGTCGCACTTCTCGAGGCCGACGACTACGCATCCGGCACGTCATCGAGATCGTCGAAACTCATTCACGGTGGTCTGCGGTATCTGGCCATGGGAGAAGTCGGGCTGGTTCGCCGAACGGCGCTGGAACGCAAAGCAGTCCACGCGATGGCACCTCATCTCGCCGAGCCTTGCTGGATGGTCGTGCCGGCTCGGGGACGGGCCTCGCTGGCCACGTTCAGAACGGGCATCGGCACCTACGAAAAGCTTGGCGCAGTCGAGGATCAAGATCGTCACGTCACGTGGGGCGCCGACGAACTGGCCGACGAAGAGCCGTTGCTGCGCACGGATCCGTACCGATGGGCCATTGCCTACCGCGAATACCTGACCGACGATGCCAGGCTCGTCCTGGGTGTGATCCGCGCCGCGGTGTCGACTGGGGCGGTGGCCGCCAATCTGGTGAAGGTCACCGGTCTGATTCGGAGCAACAACCGCATCGACGGAGTCGTCGCGACGTGTGGGGACTCCGGCCGGGTTGTGGAGGTCCGAGGCAAAGTCGTCGTCAACGCCGCGGGACCATGGGTGGAGAAGCTGGCCAGCATGGAGGTCGACCCGCCCCGAACGCGCCTGCACTTGTCGAAAGGCATCCATGTTGTTGTGCCGCGGGACCGCTTGCCGGTCAACAATCTGGTGATCCTCGGCACCCCGGACAAGCGATCGATCTTCACCATTCCTCATGGCGATGTCGTGTACGTGGGGACGACCGACACCAGCTACCACGGGGATCGTCCGTTGTGGCCCGAAATCGACCGCGACGACGTGTCCTACCTGCTTGGGCCGCTCACCAAATACTTCGACATCCAGCCGATCGAAGCCGATGAGGTTGTGGCCGCATGGGCGGGTGTGCGTCCGCTCGTGGCCCAGGAAAAGAAGGACCCGAAGGAGATATCCCGCAAGGACGAGGTCTGGATCGGCCCGGGCGGGATGGTGAACATCGCCGGTGGAAAGCTCACCGGCTTTCGTCACATGGCCGAAGAAGTCGTCGACTCGTTTCGCGAGACACTCGGCACTCGGCTCGGCGACGGTCCCGGCACTGAGCCACTGCCCGGGGCCGGCACCGGCAGGGATCTGAGTGCCTACGCGGCCGGCGTGGCGTCGGCCACCGGCGTTTCTACGAGTGTCGCCGAGCGGCTCGTGCGGCTCTACGGCAGCGAGAGCAATGACGTTGTCGCGATGGGATCACAATCGGTCGTCGACGGTGGGCGTGTGCTTCGTGGTGAGATTGATTGGGCGATCGATGTTGAGGGGGCGACGAGGTTGGAAGACGTCATCTACCGGCGCACGCGTGCCGCTTGGTTCGTGCCGGCCGAGCGCGACGACCTCACGATTGCGGTCGGCGGCCTCATGGCGACCAAACTCGGCTGGGACGACGAACGCCGCGACCTGGAGGTGGAGGCAGTGCGGAGACGCATCGCCGATGAGATGGCGTTCATGACTGGAGGCGACGAGTGAGCGAATTGATCGAAGAACTCGAATCGGTGCTTGGTGACGGACTGATTCGCGACGACGCCGGCCGGGCCGAGCGTGCCCGCGACACCTGGATGAGGTCGGAAATGCAGCGAGAGGATGGTCACCTCGACCTTCCGCTCGTCGTCGCGGCACCGGCCGACACACAACAGATGTCTGACGTGGTCAAGATCTGCAGATCCCACGGCACGAAGATGATTCCCCGTGGCGGGGGGTCCGGTGTGGTCGGTGGTGTGCTCGCAACACGTGACTCGGTCGTGATCAGCACGGAACGAATGAGTGGCCTTCGCTCACTCGACACACACAACATGTTGGCCACGTTCGGTGCGGGAACCAACGGCTACGAAGCGGAGATGGCGGTGCAAGCCGAGGGTCTCACCATCGGCAACTGGCCGCAGTCGATCGAGCTGTCCACCGTCGGTGGGTGGGTCGCCACCCGGGCATCGGGTCAATACTCCACGGCTTACGGCAATACCGAAGACGTGGTGCAATCGCTGGAAGCTGTTCTGCCCGACGGTTCGATATATCGGAGCCGCGCCACACCTCGCGCTGCTGCGGGCCCGGATCTCCGTCAACTGTTTCTGGGCGGTGAAGGCACGATGGGTGTGGTCACCGAGGTCACCTTCTCGTTGAGACCGCTTCCCGAGACGGGCGTTCGACAGGCATTTCACTTTGAGGATTTCGACACTGGGCTGGCCGCGATTCGAGAGGTGATCCGGCCCGGCTGGCGCCCGCCCGTGGTGCGGCTCTACGACGGTCGGGAATCTTGGCGGCATTTCAAGGACAAGCTCCCCAAGGGCAACTGCATGCTGATCTTTCTTCATGAGGGACCGCCCGGCGTGGCCCCGTTGCAGGCTGCGGCGGCCGATCAGATTTGCACTGCTCACGATGGCACCCCGGCCGAAGCCGACGTCGTTGATGCGTGGTTCGACAGTCGCAACACGGTGCCGTCCTGGGAGGAGCTACTCGAGCAAGGGGTGGTGGCCGACACGATCGAGGTGGCCACAGATTGGAGCCGTCTCGGTCCGCTCTACGCGGCAGTCACCACAGCGATTTCTGCGGTACCAGGAGTGATCGCGGCAACGGCCCACACGTCCCACAGCTATCGGTCGGGGGCCAATCTCTACTTCACGTTTGCTGCAATGCCGGCGGGTCGCGAAGAGTACATATCCACATACGACACCTGCTGGAAAGTGGCGATGGAGGCTGCAGCCGAGCTCGGGGCCGGGCTGGCGCACCATCACGGCATCGGGAGAGTTCGACGCAACTGGATGGACGTCGAATTGGGCGCGGCAGGATCGCGTGCGCTCAGGTCGATCAAAAATGCGCTCGACCCCGACAACTTGATGAATCCCGGAGTGTTGATCGGGGGCGGCGAGCAATGACACTGGTGGCTGGGCTCGACGTCGGCACCACCAGCGTTCGTGCCGCGCTATTCGACAACACCGGGCGTCGTGTGTCGATGGCGCAGAGAAGATTGTCGATCTCATATCCCTTTGACGGTGCCGTCGAACAGGATCCAGCCGAGATCCTCAACACGACCGTCGAGTTGCTCACCGAGGCCATCGCACAGGCCGGAGCACACTCGGGAGATGTTGTCGCCATCGGGTTGGCCAACCAGCGATCAACCGTGGTGGCGTGGGAGGCAGATTCGGGTGAGCCGTTGCGACCGGCCGTCGGCTGGCAGGACACGCGCACCGCAGATCGTGTGGCCGAGTTTCGTGCCAACGGAATCCCACTCAACACCTCAGCATCGTGTTCCAAAATCGAATGGCTCCTTGCCAACGACGAGCCGGTCATTGCCGCTCGACGGGCCGGCGTGCTGAGGCTCGGAACGATCGACTCGTGGCTCACCTGTGCACTGACATCCGATCGTGTGTTCGTGACGGATCCGTCCAACGCTGGAGCAACAGGTTTCTACGACGCGTCATCAGGAGACTGGAGCGACTTCGTTGTCGAAATGTTCGGAGCCGACATCTCGCTTCTGCCGACCGTCACCGCCACCACCGCCATTGCCGGTGCTACTCCCGCCGCATTGTTCGGCGCGCCAATCCCGGTAGCCGCTCGAGCCGGAGATCAACAGTCGGCTTGCTTCGCCAACAATCTCCAACCTGGTGGGGCAAAGCTGACGCTGGGAACTTCGGGAATGCTCGATCTCAGTACCGGCTCGGAGTTGGCCGTCGCGCCTGATGGCACATATGCGTTGCCTCTTTGGAGACTCGATCGAGGGTCGGAGCCTCCGAGCAACCAATTCTGTCTGGAGGGATCAGTCAACACGGCCGGCGCGGTCATCGAATGGTTGGCGTCGGTGGGGTTGCTGCCGGAGATCTCCCAACTCGATGATGTGGTAGCGAGTTCATCAGACCCGGTGGTGTTCGTGCCGTCACTCGCCGGCCTCGGCTCACCGAATCTCGATCCAACTGCTCGTGGCCTGGTGGCGTCTATAGGACTCGACACGACGGCCGCCGATTTGGTTGCCGGGGCAGTACGCGGTCTTGGCGCCAGGGTGGCCGGCATCGCCAAAGTGCTCGACGTCGGCGAACGGATCATCGTCGACGGAGGCCTCAGCCGAAGCCGCGCCGTGCTCGGGGCGGTAGCCGACTTGACCGGACGCGAGATCGTGGCTGCGCTCGACCCGGAAACCACACTTCGCGGCGCAGCGATGCTTGCCGCCAGCGCTGTGGGGTTCGAGTTGGCGGGCGGTGAGGGTGGCAATTATGGACCGTCGATCGCTCCGTCGATTGGTGCGGACCAACGCAACGAGGTCCTCGACCGTTACGCCAATTTCGAGGCTGCCACAGCCACCAATTGACGGGCCGCTATTCAGTCGGGTCGATCTGTTTGCGATGGACGTGGGGCAGCGACTTGGAGATGGCGCGCTTTCCGGTGCGCCCGAGGGTGTAAATCGCAGCCGTGGCACGTTCCGGGAATGGCGCGAAACGCGACTGACGGCTGATGGGCATGGGCGCCTTGACCACAATCCGCATCATCAAGTAGCCGGCCAGCGAGGCGTAGATGCCGGCGAGGGTCCAATGGAATCCCGCAGGTGAGCCTCGCATGGCGATCGACCCGACGATTGGTCCGACGGTTGCGCCGAAGCCGTTGGTCATCACCAATACCATTGCCGCCCCGGCTCTTCGTTCATTGGGTATCCAATCGTTGGAGTAGGCGATTGCCAAGCTGTAGAGCGGGTACGACATCCCTCCGATTCCGAAGAACAGCGCCACGGCCGCCCACCCTTTTTCGGGGCCGGTGGCTGCCAGCACAGCGAGGACAGTGGCGATGATCATCGTCATGAGCATCACCTTTCGCCTGGGTAGACGATCGGAGATCATCCCGATTGGAATCTGGAATACGAATGCCCCGATCAGAACCGCCGCCACGTAGATCGAAACCTCGCTCGTGGTCATGTGGACTTGTGTGGCATAGACGGCGGCCAGGCCACCGATCGTTCCCGATGCGAGCCCGGCGGTGAACGTTGACAGCAACCCCGACGGCACGACGGCCCGCATCTCGGCAAACGTCATCGGCTGAGGTCTTGCCACCGGTGGAGCGCTGGCGGCTGAGAGGGTCATGGGCACGAGTGCCATCGAGATGAGCGCGCTGGCCAGCACGAAAAGTTCGAAGCTGTTGGGGTTCCCCAGATTGAGCAGGAACTGTCCTCCGGCCTTACCGCCGACTGCCACCACCATGTAGGCCGACATGATGAGACCGCGTGTGGCGTTGGTGGCGCGGTCGTTGAGCCAACTCTCCGACACCACAAACAGCCCTGCCATGCAGAATCCGGTCGTGAACCTCATCAACGTCCAACTCACCGGATTGATCCAGATGCTGTGCAGGAGGACCGCCACCGAAGCCATCGACGCGAATCCGGCGAAGACTCTGATGTGGCCGACACGTCCGAGCATCTCGAACGTGACTCTCGATCCGATCATGTAACCCGCGTAGTAGGAAGCCATGACCACGCCGATGGCGGCGGTATCGAATCCGGCGAGCTCGGATCGGATGCCGAGCAGGCTCCCTTGCAGGCCGTTGCCGAGCATCAAGAACATGATCCCGCTGAACAGGGCCCAAGTGGCCGCCACGGTCGACCGAATAGGAGGCCTCGTCGGATCGAGAGGTGGCGTATCGGTCACGGCGACAAGTGTGCCATCATCGGCGGATATGCGACTCGAATTTCCACGTGTGCCACCCGTCTCCGATGAAGAGGCCGACGAGGCTCAACTCCAATTGTTCGACCGGATGCGAGGCTCCGATGGCGATGTCCTCGGAATTTTCCGAACCATGGCCAACCACGCTGACCTGGCACGACGGTGGATGGTGTTCGGCACTCACGTGATGGCCAAGTCGACGTTGCCGGCACGGGTGCGCGAGTTGGCCATATTGAGGGTCGGCTGGATCTGCCGCGCCGAATACGAATGGGGCCAGCATGTGCTGCTCGCTCGTGAGATCGGCATCTCCGATGACGAGATTCGACGTTTGCAGGCTGGGCCGGAAGCAGCGGGATGGTCAGACGTCGATCGCGCCACATTGCGGGCCGTCGATCAACTGCTCCGTGACTCCCACATCAGTGACGATGTCTGGGATGAGCTCTCGAAGAGCTTCGATACCGAGCAGATTCTCGACCTGATATTCACCGTCGGACAGTACAACCTGGTGTCGATGGCCCTCAATTCACTGGGCGTTCAGTTGGAGCCCGGCGCTCCAACGTTTCAG
>CAZHMP010000037.1:10731-12907 GCA_964533595.1 uncultured Acidimicrobiales bacterium
GTGACTGCGATCGACGACATGACGGTTGCCATCACCGCCGCCGACCCCAACGCACTTTTCCTCCGTTTGGTGGGAGCGGCGTGGGCCATCTTCCCGCCGAAGTACTACGCCGAACAGGGCCTCACCGGATTCTCGCAGAACCCGATCGGTACCGGCGCTTACATGCTCAAGGAGTGGATCCAGGGCGATCGCATCGTTCTGGTGAGGAACCCCAACTACTGGCGTGAGGGCTACCCGCTTCTCGACCAGATCACGTTCCGCCCCATCACCGAGTCGTCGACGCGTGCCGCGGCCATCCAGACCGGTGAAGTCGACATCGTCAACCGGTTGAGCCCGGATGAGGCCGCTTCTCTCGAAGGTGCATCGGGTGTCAATGTGATCCAGTATCCGAAGGATCGCGTTTACTACATCGCCTTCAACAACATGACCACCGGCGTAGGTCAGCCAACCGAGAAGAAGCTGGTTCGCCAAGCCATGAACTACGCGGTCGACGTTCAGGGAATCATCGGTGCATTGTTCGCAGGCAACGGCAGAGCCTCCACCGGCTACGTCACCCCGGCCGACCTCGGGTACGACGATTCGCTCACGCCGTACACCTACGATCCCGACAAGGCCAAGCAACTGCTCGCCGATGCCGGTTTCCCCGATGGCTTCGACATGGACATGGCATGTCCGTCAGGTGCGTACACCAACTTCGAAGAGGTGTGTCAGGCAGTCGCCGCTCAATTGGGCGACGTCGGCATCAACATTTCTCTCAACATTCAGGAGTCCGGTGCCTACTGGGACCTCGAGGGTGCCAAGCAACTGCCGCCGCTCTTCGGCGACAGCTGGTCGGAGACCTCGGGCGAGGCGTACAACCGACTGTTCGGTGCGCTGGGAGGCAACGATGCGAGCTTCTCGGCTTGGTCCGATCCCAAGATCGACGATCTGCTTGCGCAGATTCTCGCCGAGACCGACACTTCCGCTCGTGCCGATCTCTACAAGGAACTCCAGCAGTACATGTACGAAGACCCGCCGTTCATCTACCTCTACGAGCCCGTTGCGTTTGAGGCGACATCGGATCGTGTGGTGAACTACAAGCCGCGTGCCGCTGAGGAGTATTTCCTGTTCGATCTCGGCAGCGCAGGCTGACGAGCAAATCGATTTGATTCAGCTAACCCGGGCCGGGCCTGATTGCCCGGCCCGGGACTGCTGAGCCAGGAAAGAGCAAATGGAGTGACGCGCTACATCATCGGTCGGATCGGCCAGGCCCTCCTGATGATTCTTGGCGTCCTGTTTCTGGTCTTCATGATGTTGCGCATCACCGGTGATCCAACCAGTTTGTTGGCGCCGCGTGAGGCCACCCAGGAGCAACTCGACGCGGCCCGGCACGCGTATGGTCTCGACAAACCTGTGATCACACAGTTCACCGACTTTGCCACTGATGCCGCCACTCTCAATTTCGGCACTTCGATCCGCTACAAACAGCCGGTTCGAAAGGTCATTTTTGCCCGTTTGCCGGCCACTCTCGAGCTGGCGGTCGCGGCGATGTTCTTTGCAATCGTGATAGGGATTCCGCTCGGCGTCTTGGCCGGAATGCGTGCCGGCAGCGTCTGGGACAGCATGTCGAGAGGCGTCGGTTTGTTGGGGCAAACCATTCCCAACTTCTGGTTGTCGCTGGTGTTGATCGTCGTTTTCGCGGTCAATCTCAGGTGGTTCCCTTCCTTTGGGCGCAACACGATGGAGCTTGGTCCCTTCACGGTTCCCGACAAATCAATTGTTATGCCGGCGTTCGCTTTGGGCCTCTTTCCGATGGCTCAGCTTCTTCGCTTCACCCGTTCATCGGTTCTCGAGATCGCCGGCGAGGACTACGTTCGCATCGCCCGCAGCAAAGGCATTCGGCTGCCCGTGATCTACTCGCGCCACATCTTGCGCAACGCGCTCATTCCGATCATCAGCATTCTCAGTTTGCAGATTGGCGCGCTGATCGGCGGCTCGCTCTACATAGAGGCGGTGTTCTCCTGGCCGGGGGCGGGAGGTTTGTTGGCGGAGGCGGTCAACAACCGCGATTTCCAACTTGTGCAGGGGATTGCCTTTTTCAGCGCGATTGTGGTGATCGTCTTCGCCCTGCTGGCTGACGTGCTTTACACGCTGGCCGACCCGCGTATCAGGATCGGGTCGAAGAAGTGACCGTCGA
>CAZHMP010000037.1:13007-23147 GCA_964533595.1 uncultured Acidimicrobiales bacterium
GTGCTCGCGTCGGGCGGTTCCTGCGTCTGCTCTTGCGTTCCAAAGGCGGCACGTTTGGTGCGATCGTTTTCCTGATTCTTGCGGTGATGGCGATTTTCTCTCCGTGGGTGGCACCGCACGATCCACTCAAGCAGCATCTCAGTGACGCCAACACTCCGCCGTTCTGGTCTGATGGTGGCAGCACCACTTACCTGATCGGCACCGACACTCTCGGACGCGATGTTCTGAGCCGTTTGGTTTACGGCACCCGTGTCTCGCTCACCGTTGCCCTTGGTGGAGTCGCCATAGCGCTCGTAGTGGGCATGGCGCTCGGTTTGATCGCTGGGTATTCGGGCGGTCGTGTAGATGCGGTGATCGTCGGAGGAGTCAACCTCGTTCTGTCGCTGCCGTACTTGCTGTTCGTGGTGTTCGTAGCTGCGGTGGTGGGCCGAAGCCTGTTCAACGTGATCCTCATATTCGGAATCACCTCCGTGCCCACCTTTGCGAGGGTCACTCGCGGCGAGGTTTTGAAGTTACGCGAGAGCACGTTCATCGAGGCGGCGCGCAACGTGGGGGTTCCGCGCGGCCAGATACTTCGCAGCCATCTGTTGCCGAACCTGGTGGGGCCGCTGGCCACGCTCGCCACCTTCGAAATGTCGTCGATGATTCTCTACGAGGCGGGGTTGGGTTTCCTTGGCTTGTCGGTGCCACCCAGCACACCGAGTTGGGGCAACATGATCAATGCTGGCAGAAAGGTCCTCACCATCCACCCGTGGATCTCGCTGGCACCGGGCTTCGCGATTGTGATTGCCGGATTGGGACTCAATCTTCTCGGTGACTGGTTCCGCGATGTGCTCGACCCCCGGTCGAAGCAGGTCAAACAGTGACGGCACGACGGCTTCTCGACGTCGACGATCTCGAGGTCAGATTCCACACGCCAGAGGGGCGTATCCACGCGGTCAACGGAGTGAGCTTTCACGTTGACGAGGGTGAGACACTCGCAATTGTCGGCGAGAGCGGCAGCGGCAAGTCGGTCACCATGCTTGCGGTTCTTCGGCTTCTGCCCAAGCCGGCCGGGCGAATCACCAAGGGCAGCGTCACCTTCGATGGTGGAGACGGCCCGGTTGATCTGTTGGCAATGAAGCCCGGCCAGTTGCGTCGGATTCGTGGTGGTTCGATCGGGTTTGTGGCGCAGGACCCGATGAGTTCGCTCAACCCGACAGTGAACGTCTCGACACAAATCACCGAGTCGATCCGCACCCACCTGGGATTCTCTCGCAAGGCGGCTCGCAAGCGGGCTATTGAATTGCTCAGCCGGGTGGGAATACCCAACGCCGCGGGCCGCATTGATGCCTACCCTCATGAATTCTCCGGCGGCATGAGACAGCGGGTGATGATTGCCATAGCCATCGCCTGCAGGCCGAAACTCGTGATCGCCGACGAGCCGACCACCGCTCTTGATGTCACAGTGCAAGCGCAGATCGTCGACCTCATGAACGATCTTCGAGACGACCTGGGCCTGTCCCTGATCTGGATCACCCATGATCTGGGCGTTGTTGCAGGTCTTGCCGACCGCGTCGCGGTTATGTACTCGGGGCAACTGGTGGAGACCGCTCCGGTGCTCGGTCTTTACGACCAGCCGCAGCACCCCTACACCATTGGCCTTCTCGGAGCACTGCCTCGGCTTGGTGAGCAATCTCAGAGGCTCGAAAGCATTCCCGGCATTCCCCCCGACGCCACCAAGCCTCCGACGCATTGCCCGTTCGCCGCCAGATGCTCCTTCGCATTCGACAGGTGCTGGCAGGAAGTTCCGCCGCTCAGCGAGCCGACGCTGGGCCGGCAATCGGCCTGCTTCTTCGATCCGGTGGTGGGAGCTGTTCGAGATGTCTGAACCGGTTCTGAGGGTGGTCGACCTCTACAAACACTTTCCGGGCAAGTCGAGGAACTCCCCACTAATCAAAGCTGTCGACGGCGTGAGCTTCGAGGTCTACCCGGGTGAGACTCTCGGATTGGTCGGCGAGAGCGGATGCGGGAAATCGACGACCGGTCGCGCGGTACTTCAACTTCATCGGCCGACCTCTGGCGAAGTTTGGCTTGGCGACCAAGAACTCACGTCTCTCGATGAGGAAACCCTGCGAGGGATGAGACCTCGTATGCAGATGATCTTCCAGGATTCATACGCGTCGCTCAACCCGCGTCATTCGGTGCGGCGCATCATCGGTGAGCCGATGCGAGTCCACACCAAAATGTCGCGCCGCCAGATCTCGGACCGTGTGGTCGAGCTCCTCGACCTGGTCGGGTTGCGGGCAGCCCATCGCAACCGCTTCCCTCACGAGTTCTCCGGCGGCCAGCGCCAGCGCATCAATATCGCCAGGGCGCTCGCTCTCAACCCGGAGCTCGTGGTGTGCGACGAGCCGATCTCGGCGCTCGATGTCTCTATTCAGGCCCAGGTGATCAACCTGTTTGCCGATCTGCAGGAGCAGTTGGGGCTGAGCTACCTGTTCATCGCCCACGATCTGTCGATGGTCGAGCACATCTCAGACCGTGTCGCCGTGATGTACAGAGGCCACATCATGGAGCTGGCCGACAAGACCGAGTTGTTCGATCACACCGTTCATCCCTACACCCAGGCGTTGCTGTCCGCCGTGCCCGTGCCCGATCCGCGCACGGAATCAGAGCGCGAGCGAGTCTCCCTATCGGGTGATGTCGAGACCGACGTCGGGCCAGATACGGGCTGCGTGTTCGAGGCTCGCTGTCCGGCGGCGGTGGACGCTTGTAGGTCGAGTGCGCCTGAGCTCACGGAGCTGGTGAGTGATCATTGGGTGGCCTGCCATCTGGCTGAAGCCACAGGCTCGGTTGCGGTGGCTGTCGATATTCGGAGGTGACCTCGATGCTCTCAGGTCTGGTGATTGGCCACGACGGCGAGGGACTCGCCGGTTTCGCGGTGAGCAACGGGGTGGATGTCTGCACCACAGACGACATCGGTCGCTGGTCCCTACCGAAATCCGACCAACCTTTTGTCTGGGTTCATCGCAACGCGGGCTTCGATTGTCGTAACTGGTATCAACCAGCCGACACCCTGGAGCCGATCTTTGAGGTGGAAACGGCTCCCTCTCGTGCTCGTTTCGCCCACGTCACCGACCTTCACGTCGACTCGAGAGGCGACGATGAGGCCGGACTGTTGTGGGTCAATGGCAGCAACGCAGGTCTCGGAGACGTATTCCGCGAACTTGCAGCAGGTCTGGGCCGGGATTTCGTGGTGGCCACGGGCGACCTCACCAATCGTGGAGTGGTCAGCGAATACGAGAAGGTCTCGGCGGAGCTGGCCGGCTCGCCGATTCCCGTATACGTGATCCCCGGCAACCACGACCACTACGGCGCATTTTTCGAGCCCGAACCGATCATTGGAGATGATGGCGAGAATCCACCGCCCTCTGGTTGGTGGTACGAATCCCACTTCGGTCCGAGATGGTTCTCGTTTACCGACGGAGGCTTGCGTTTCGTCGTGGTCGACTGGCATTCGTGGGACCAAGGAGTCGACGGCGACATTCAGGCGGCGTGGCTCACGGCCGATCTCGCCACCGCCTTGCCGGGCACGCCGGTGATGGTCTTGTCGCATGATCTGATGCCCAAGGCGTTTTTCGAGAAGATTGAGACAGATTCGCCGCATGTGAAAGTCATCGGATCGCTGTCCGGCCATTGGCACACGGTGCGCTCGTCGCGCAGGGGCGGCCAACTCCACATCAACTCGGGAAATGCCAGATTCGGCTCGTGGGATTGGTCCCCACCGCATGCCCGACTGCTCGAGTTCGATGGTGCTTCGCTCGGGGTCGAGACGGTGGCCCTCGGGGTCGCCACCGAAAGCCGCCACCTCAGCTTTTCGATTCGCCGATCTGGGAGAGACGACGACCAAGCATTGCCGTCCGGAGCCGACTGGCGGATTGATCTGCCCGGAGTCAATCATCTTGGCGGACCGGTGGTGATGGGCGCTGGAGCCGACGCGTTGTGCGTGGTTGGATGGCGTGACGAGGATGCCATCACCGGTGGGGTCACGGCCGCCTCGACCGACACCGGTGAGGTGATGTGGACCGCCGATCTGGGCAATCCGGTGATCGCTTCCGTGGAGATCGTTGGCCAAAACATCATCGCGGCCACCCTCGATGGTGCCATCTCGCAACTCGATGGAAAGTCCGGTCGCAAGGTATGGACCTCACAACTCGAAGATCCACAAGGGCTGTGGTTGAGCACGAGACCCACGGTGGCGGCTGACGTGGTGGTCGCCGGATCAGGCCAGTCTTTTGCCGGGCTGTCCGCTGGCGATGGCAGCCCAGTATGGGTTCGCGGCGACTTGGGCAGCGGTGAGATGTACCCGAGCTACGGACACGGCGTGGCCGATGCCGGCCGAGTGTTCGTGGGGTTTCCCTATTCGGAGCCGTCGCTGTTTGCTCTCGACGCGGCATCGGGTCGGACGATCTGGTCGGGCGGCGGAAGCCATGCATCGAGCCCGGCCGGTTCGCTGGCGATGGGAGACGACGGCCACTTGTACGGCTTGACCCACGAACCCGAGCTGTTCTGTGTCGACGCCGCCACCGGTTCGCAAGTATTCAACATCAAGGTTGACGGTCACTACACCTGGTGCGAGCCGCTGGTGACGAATTCCGAAGTGATCGTGGTGTCGGGTGATGGTCGAGTGTCGTGCCACGATCCACTGAACGGTGGCGTCAGGTGGGTTGTCGACCTTCCCGCCTCGAATGCCATGGCCTTCGTGCCGTATTCCGGACCAGGTCGTGGTTCGGTCACCCCGCCGATCGAGTTCCGCGGCAGGATTGTCACCGCCACCACCGATGGCAGCGTTTGGTCACTCGACCCGAGCTCGGGTGATGTCGACAGGCTCGTTTGCCTGCCGGCGCCCGTGGTCTCCGGAATTGCGACGTCGGGGTCAAAGTTGATGGTGGCCACTGCCGACGGCTCACTTTGGTCGGTCAGCTAGGCCGCGTGGCGACCACCGAGTAACACATCTCATCGGCTGTCCCGTCAGACCATGTGACATACGCCGGTTCGGCCTGCTCGACACGAGCTCGATTCCAACTGCACTCGACTCGCAACGTGTCGCCTCTTTTCACAGCCACCGGCTGCTCGAGCAGGTAGTTGAACTGCCACTCGAAGCTCCAATTGGGGATGTCGAGCAGGATCTGTTCGTCTGGCCGTCCGGGGTTGAGCGTCATTCGGAAGGTCTCACCGAACTCGTGCATGTGACCGAACACGCTGATCACCTCGGCCGATCCGTCGATTGAAGAATCACACAACCCGCGCGCCACGCCGTCGACGAGTACGGCCACGTCGGCGAGACTCTGCCCACACGACCGCAGGATGCCGTCCGGCCCGCCGCCGGATCCGAAGTCACGTTCGAGACGAGCGAGAACATTGTTGCGGTCACACATCGGGCCGCTCTGATCAGGGCTGCAGGGGATCTCCGCCGGCGCCACGAACACGTGATGGGAAATGGGTGCCAGTGAGCCTCCGGCCGAGGCGATCTCCCCATCGTTGGCGAGCGCGAGAGCGAGCCGCGACTGGTCGAGCGGGAAATCATGTTCATAGTGGTAGTGGACCTGCGCGATTACGAAGTCGCCCGGCTGAAATGGAATACCGGTGCCGGCCGGCATCACCTCGGGTTGCTGCCCCGGCGCCCAGGCCATGATCTGCTCGGGTTCCTTGGCGCCATTGTGGATGCCGGTGAGGCCGTAGCAGGTCCACCCAGGCCCCGGATCCGCGGCGTCGACCGCCTCGGCGGCGGATCGAAGACTCGCGTCGGCGTGGTAGACGACCGAATGGTGAACCACCGCCACCTGGTCGGGCATGAACTCGAGACCGGTAACCCACGACGGATCTTGAAGATTCGGGTCAAATATCTGGCAGCGGTAGTCGTCTGCGTGCGCGGCGCTACCGGCGTAGGGCTCGTTGGCTCTCATCAACACGTCGTGGTCGATGCTGGACAATGATCTCTCCGGAGCCACTATCGGCGTTTCGGGGGGCACGTCGATGGCTCCGCCGCTGGCGGCCCATCCAGCCAAGGTGTCGATGTCGGACTGGGAGAGCTTCCATGAATCATGCAACGCCACTCCCGCGTCCGATGCCGGCCACGGGGGCATGTAGGCACTTCCGGTGACCACCGCGATGCCACTGGCGACTTGGCCGGCGTCACCTGCAGTGTTGAGCGCCCAGGTGCTCGCGCCGACACCACCGGCGTTGTGGCATGAGGCGCAGTTGTCAGCCAAGATCGGCATGACCGACGATGCAAAGTCTCCTGCGGCATTGGGGTCGTATATGACTTGGTTGTCGACTTGCCGATCGCCGATCGGAGTTCCGGCAGCGGCACCGCCCTCTGCGACGTCGACCGCGGTCAAGTCGAGGGTGAGAGTGACATCGTCGCTGGTGCTCACCAATCCCGAGATGGAGATCGGGCCGATGTCGAAGGTCGACATCTTCACCGTCGACACCATCGAAGCCTTCAACTCACCGTCGGCGATCGTGACCTGTCCGGAGAATACTGCCTCGGCAGTGGTTGCCTTTACGGTGAGGTCGCCATCGATCCTGATTTCGTATGCTTGGCCCTCGACAATTTCATCAGGAAGTCCAGTAATTGCCGCCGGTGCGAATTGCGCGAAGCGGTAGGTGCCGGATTCGAGAAAATCGTGGCGTATCCGCTTGTCTCTCAACGAGCTGTCCGATTGAAGCATCTCCACATTGATCACAACTGTGCCGACGGTGCTGAGCGAGGGGTCGTCGGAATCGACCACGATGTCTCCGGCCAGCGCCTCAGTGGTGCCAACCGCAGTTCGGTCGATCCCGGCGAGATGCTCCCGAACCGAGTAGGAGGCCGTAGAGCGTGTCGTGTCTATACGAAACAGGGTCTGGCCGGGTGTGTCAGCGGAGAGCGTGGGCGCATCTGGTACTTCTTGAGTGACGTCTCCAGAAACGAAATACCAGCGCCAGATATCGCGCGACACAAATGCACCGATGCCGATGGTTAGAACAACCAGAGCGGGAAGTGCCAGCTTCAGCCAGGGCCGTCCGGTGTGCGTGTTTCCTTCTTCGGTCATCTCACCCATCATCGGACACAAGTATGTGCGATTGATGATGGAGGAGGAATGAAAGATGGTGGACTAGAAATCTGACATGGGAAATCGACTCGTTGACAAGGTGGCAATCGTGGCCGGGGCGGGACAGACGCCAGGCCAGACCATGGGCAACGGTCGGGCCTGCGCACTTCGCTTTGCCGAGCAAGGAGCTCGAGTGCTCTGCGTCGACCGGCATCTCGACTCAGCTCAGGAGACCGTCGATCTGATACTGGCGGAGGGGGGAGCAGCGACGGCAAGGGCTGCCGACGTGACCGTCGAATCTGACTGCGAAGCAGTGGTGGCAGAGTGCGTTGACCTGTACGACCGGGTCGACATCCTTCACAACAACGTTGGCATCGGCACCAACGACACGAGCCCGTCTCGCATGACCGGAGACGTGTGGGACGCCATCATGAACACCAATCTCAAGGGGGTGGTGTTCGCCACGAAGCATGTGCTTCCGGTGATGCGTGAGCAGGGGAGTGGCTCGATCATCAATATCTCATCTGTGGCAGCAGTGTGTTCGGTGGGAATCGTCGCCTACAAGTCATCGAAGGCCGCGCTCAACGCCTACACCCACAGCGTCGCCATGGGCAACGCAAAGTACGGCATCAGGGCCAACGTGATCATGCCGGGTCTGATGGAAACGCCGATGGCCATCGAGGGATACGTGGCCGCGGGACACGATCGCGACGATTTGATTGCTGCGCGCAACTCGCTCGTACCGCTCAAGGGCGGGATGGGGTCCGCGTGGGACATCGCCAACGCGGCCCTGTTTCTGGCATCTGATGAGGCGAAGTTCATCACCGGGGTCAGCTTGCCGGTCGACGGCGGCCAGTCGGCCCGGATCGGCTGACTTCAGAAGAAGATTCCCGGGTTGAGAATTCCCGACGGATCGAGGCGGTTTTTCACCGCGCTCAACCCGGCCCGGAACAACTCCGGCGACTGTTCTTCCCACCCGGCGCGGTGCATTCGGCCAACGCCGTGATGGTGGGTGATCGTGCCGCCCGCCTCGACAACGGCCGCGCTCGCGGCGTCCTTGATGCGCTGCCACTGTTCGCCCTCTCCGCCGTTGGTCCCCAATCCGCCGAAGGTGTAGTAGGGGGCGGGGCCGTCTGGATAGACGAATGCGAAACGACAACTGAGCCAGCTACCGGTGAGCGTGGAGTCGAGTGCTTTGCCCACCTCGGCGCGAACGTGGGCGTCGAACCGTGGCCAGTTGTCCCATGTTGTGGCGGTCTCGAAAGTGTCGGTGATAAATCCGAGGCCGTGGGCAAGGCCGACGTTGACGCCGGTGAACGACTTGCGCCATGCCGCAGCCGCGGCACCGTCCTCGCCGATGGAATCCGACTCATCAATGATTCGCACCGAGTCCCCCGACACTGTGCCGCCCAGCCGTTCGGCCATCGCGATGACGCTGCGTAGATTCTGCTCTTGAGGGAAGTCGGCACTTTCGAATGCGATGATCAACACGGCATGAGCACCGTCACCTCCGGCAGCATTTCTTGCCTCGACAGGATCCAGCAAGCGGAGGTTGGAAGGCCACAGCTTGGTCTGCACGATTTGGCGAACGGCCTCGGCCGCCGTCTCCATCGAATCGAATTCGGCTGAGGCCTTGGCCCTGTAGACCGGCCGCTTCTGTATGCGGACCCAGGCTTCGGTTATGAGTCCAAGGGTCCCCTCCGACCCGAGAACCAAACGGTCGGGGCTCGGTCCGGCACCGCTGGCCGGCAATCGCCGAGACTGCATCCAACCCGACGGCGTCAGCATCCTGGTTGATTCGACGTAGTCGTCAATATGAGTGTGGCCCGTGGCGTAGTGACCGCCGGCGCGTGTGGCGATCCATCCGCCGAGCGTCGACCACGGAAAGCTCTGCGGAAAGAACCGCATCGTGTGCCCCGACGGCCGGAGTTGGTCTTCGAGATCCGGACCGATCACACCCGCCTGTATTCGAGCCGCACGTGAGGTGTGGTCGATCTCGAGCACCCGGTTGAGCCCCCCCATGAAGATGGTGACGATCTTGTCGGCGGCAGGCGGTGTGACCCCGTGCACCACGGACGTGCCTCCCCCATAAGGGATCGTGGCGAACTCGTTGTCGACACACCACTCGAGCACCCGCTCGAGGTCGTCCTCATTTCGTGGTTGCGCCACCACGTCGGTGGCGTTGGAGAAGTCGCCCCGAAAGCCGCGCAACAACTCCATCGGATGACCGCCAATGGAGTAGGCAGCGCGGGTGTAGTCGTCCGAGGTGCAGATGTCGCTCAGGCGGCTCGGTACGGTGACGCGACTCGGGCGCAACTCGAGAGAATCCGGTGACGGCACGGGTGGGGCCGTGACCTCGGTTCCGACCATTGCCGATACACCCACCGCGGCGCTGCGACGTTGCGCGTCGGTGGGCTCGTTGTCGGTCGTGCCCCATGTCCAGAGACTTTTGCGTGCGGGCCCACTGCTCATTGCGCGACCTCCGGGTGGATGTGTGGTGAGAGCACTGGCCAACCTAATCTCGCCCCGATGATCGATGGAACTTGCAATTCAAAGTTCAAGACGGTGTTCGAGCAGTTCGCCCTCAACTTCGAGCAGGGCGACCTCGGAGCGAGCTGTGCAGTCACGGTGGATGGGGAGCTCGTGGTCGACCTTTGGGGCGGCCATCGAGACCTTGCTCGGCAACTTCCTTGGGAACGCGACACCATCGTCAACGTGTGGTCGATGACCAAAATGTTCACATCGATGTGTGTGCTCATGCTCCACGACCGGGGTGTGATTTCCCTCGATGCTCCGATGGCCGACTACTGGCCGGAATTCGCGGCCAACGGCAAGGAAGGCGTGTTGGTGCGTCATGTGATGTCCCACACGTCCGGCTTGTCGACGTTCGATGAACCGATCACCGATCTCGACGAGTTCGATTGGGACGGGTGTTGTGCCCGCTTGGCGGCGCAGGCGCCCAGGTGGACTCCCGGCGACGGATCGGGCTATCACGCGGAGACCCGAGGATGGTTGCTGGGGGAGATGGTGCGTCGGGTGGATGGCCGCACGCTCGGCAACT
>CAZHMP010000038.1:0-9824 GCA_964533595.1 uncultured Acidimicrobiales bacterium
GACACGGCCACTCTCCGTCTCACTGGCTCCATCTGGAACATCGGCTGGCGGGATGAATCCGGAAACATCCGTCACGTGAAGGGAATCGGAGACATCGTCAAGCTGGTGAGTCGGCCCGGCGTTGAAGTCACGGCTCTGATGCTCGCCAATCCCGAATTGCCGGACTCGCCGACAAACGAGCCGGTCATCGACATCGAGGCCCTCGCCGCATATCGCACGCGCCTCGACCAACTGGATCAAGAAATCGATGATGCCGGCGCGCTCTTCGACGCGGGTCGTGTCGAGTTTCTTCAAGACGAGCGCGAAGCTTTGCTGATCGAGGTTCGGCGAAGCACCGGTCTTGGTGGCCGAGTTCGGGTAATCGCCAATGCTCCTGCCGAACGAGCCCGCAAGGCGGTGAGTGCTCGCATTCGAGACGCCATCAATCGCATTCGCGAGGTGGCTCCCGGGTTGGCGTCCCACCTCGACCGCTCGATTCGGACCGGCCTTCGCTGCCGCTATGAACCCGAGGCCGGCGAGGATCCGATCGTGTGGCGCGTGTTCACCGACCAGACCTAGGAGATCAGACTGGTGTGAATGGCGGTGAATCGGTGGAGGGCGGCTCCGGAGCCTCCGCGGGGTTCGCATCAGGTTCGCCGAGGGCGGCAACGAGGGCATCAAGGCGCGCCGTCTGTTCCGCCAGAGCCGCTTCCAGCGCTGCCACACGAGCATTCAGGCTCAGTTCACGATTCGGGGATGGCTGCGAGGTGATCTGTTGCGGATCGCCTTCAGCGGAATCACCCACCGGAGACCAGATCTGTTCCACCCGTGGCTCGCGTTCTCCCGGCCGGGTGCCCAGCCTTCTGACCAGGGGCTCGTCACGCGCCGCAAGCGAGTCAATTGCCGATTCGACTCCTTCGGCATTTTCGGGGCCATCGGCATAGCGGGCGGTTCGTGACACCAGCGCAGCCACGGTCTGGGGCCCTCGCAGCAGCAGCACGGCAAGAACGGCAAGCTCCGGGCCCGACAAACTGAGGGCCTCATCGACTATGTGACGATGCTTGCCGACCCGGTGACCTGAGCCACTCACGGTTCGAGCCAAGCCCCGTTGGCGGAGTTCGAGCATCACCGCGTCCACTTCGCGCTCCGAATAGTCGACGATCGGATCACGGCTCGTCGACTGGTTGCACGCCAACTTCAAAGAGTTGGTGGTGAGCGGATAGTTGTCGGGAGTTGTGGCGCCCTTCTCGATCAGGCATCCAATCACCCGACGTTCCTCAGCCGACAGTGGGTTCACGATGGTCACGCCGGAGACCGTAGTCAATCATGGAACACCACCGCGTCGACTGGGGTTGCGACCACATGGTTGTTCCACGCCTGGCCGGCCCTTTCATGGCAATGGCTGTGCTTGCTGCGGCCTGCGGATCCGACGACCCGGTCGCCGACCCCGGCTCCCTCGATCCAACGAGTGTGACTGTCGAATCCGGTTTCACCGGGGAGCTTGTCGGCGCCGGGGCCGCCCGTCCGCTCATATTGACCGACCCGGCAGACACTCCGGAGCTCGACCAGTCGATCGCCTCCGTCGATCTCTCGACCATCGTTTTCGATACTTTCGACGGTGGCCTCATCCCGCTCGACCAAGCCGATCAACCAACAGTCGATACGTTGCGCGACCTCATCTCGCCGATCGATGCGCCCGAATACGAGTCGGTCGCGTCGGCCGCGGAGTGGCTCACACCCGACGACGTCGTCGTCGCCTACGTCGATGACAATTCCGCCTCGTGGGCGTACCCGGTTCGCCTTCTCAACTTTCACGAGATCGTGAACGACGAACTGGCGGGCCGGCCGGTGCTGATCAGCTACTGCCCGCTGTGTGAGAGTGGTGTGGTCTACGACCGAAGAATCGATGGGGAAACGCTTTCGTTTTCCAACACCAGCGCGCTGCATCAAGCGGATCTGGTGATGGTCGACAGAGAGACCGGGAGTTATTGGTGGCAGGTTGCCGGTCGATCCATCGTGGGGCCGTTGACCGATGTGGAACTCACGGTGCTGCCTTCGAGCGTCGAGCGTTGGTCGGATTGGAGTGCCTCCAACCCGCTCGGATCGGTACTGTCGCGCCTCCCCGGTGAAGAACGTTTGCCAAACCCGTTCCTCGGGCTGGCCCAGCGAATCGACAACGGACTCCGACCCTTACAAGTCGATTCGGATGTACTCAACGATCGCCGGCTCAGTCCGGGCTCGACTGTCGTGGTAGCCGAATTCGACGGTTCCGTCGTTGCCTGGCCGATTTCACCGGCTAGAACCAGCGTGAGCAAGGTCGGTGATCGATCTCTCGTCATCAGGTCTGACGGCACAGGCGCGTCCATCACCGATGAACGCTCGGGTGAACGGATACCCACCCGAACCTCTCTGTGGTTCGCAATTGTCGCATCGTTTCCGGGAGTGACCATTGGCTCGGAATCCGCTGCCTGAGCAATTTCCATCTCGGCCGTTTTGGGCTGCTTCCGTGCGCGGTCATAGCTTTGACGACGAAACGACAGCCACATCCCCGAGGAGTCCGGTGGACCAGTATCTGCAACCGACGTGGTTCATCGACTCAGACTCGCCGACCATTTCGTCGTGGGCGAGTGATGTGACCGCCGCGGCGACAGGTCCGAGCGATCGTGCCGTTGCTCTCTACACCGACGTTCGGGATCGAATTCGCTACGACCCATACCAGGTTGTGAGAAACCCCGACCACTATCGAGCTTCCGCTGTGCTCACCTCGGAGTCCAACTGGTGTATTCCCAAAGCGGTGTTGCTGGCCGCAGGGGCACGCGTCGTGGGTATTCCGTCGCGGCTGGGGTTCGCCGACGTACTCAACCATCTCGCCAGCGACAAGCTTCGTGAAACGATGGACAATGATCTATTCGTTCGTCACGGTTTCACCGAGCTCTATCTCGACGACCGCTGGGTGAGGGTTACGCCCACCTTCAATCGCGAACTGTGCGAACGCTTCGGCCTGAAAACTCTTGATTTCGACGGCCACAATGACGCGCTGTTCCATCCATTCGACCAAGCCGGCAACAAGCACATGGAGTACGTGAGCTACTACCCGTCAGCGGCCGACCTGCCCCTCGATGAGATTCTCCGCGACCTTCGCGCTGCCTACGGTGAGCTCACCGGTGAGCGGCACGACCCGGTCTTTCATCCTGGTGAGGCTTCCCAGAGCAACGATCGCGCCGGCAATCAGTAATAGTTCGCCCAATAACTCAATCTTCGTCGGTGGTCGTCCCGACAAGAGATGGATGAGAGCGAAGCCACTGATCGGCTCGAACACGATGAGCTGGCCGGCCAGAGCGCGCGGCACCTTCACCGATGCCTGATTCCAGAGAGCCGCGGCCAACCAGGAGGGTCCGATCGCAAGGTAGAGAACCATCAAGACAACGTGGGCGGACGGATCGGTGTCGCCGCCGAACGCCAGCCCGGCGACGATCAGCGGAAGCGATAGCACACCACATGCCACACCCACTGCGCTCGACCATCTCGCCGGGCTCACGACCGGATCGGCCCGAAGATGATCGGTGTTGTGAAGGGCGTATACACACCATGAGGCAACGCCGACTCCGGCGACTGCCATTCCGAGCAGCACTCCCGCGATCGGACGGTCACCAGACGTCCACGACGCCGCGTTGATTGTCACGTGGGCAACAATCAGTACGGCCACCGACGGAAGCAGGACGTGGGGGTTGATTCCGTCCCGCTTGGCACCCAGCCACGCATACACAACGGGAGTTGACCCCACCACCGCCACTACCGGAGCCGGGCCGGCCAAATGGATCGCAGTCACCTCGGCGAGATACATGCCCACGTATCCGGTTGCCGCGTGCACAAGTGCGATTCTCCAGTCGATTCCACGAAACCCGCCGCCCATGCTCAGCGCGCCCACCGATATGAGCCCGTAGGCGCCAAATCTCAGTCCGGTGATCAGCAGAGGTGAGGTGACGCGCAGCAGGTCTGCCAAAGCGAAGGAGCTTCCCCACAAGGCTCCCGCCACTGCCATCACGATGAGGGCCTCGGAGGCGGTACGTCGGTCTGTCATCAGCCGATCTTGAACCAAATTGTGAGCAAATACTCGTCTTACTTGGTAACAAAATGACGAATATCGCATGAATCATGCGACTCAATGGCAAATCAAGCATACTTACACCATGCCTGTCTCCCAAGACCTCGACGCTATCGACCGTCGCATGATCGACGTGTTGCAATCCGATGGTCGCATCTCCGTCAACGACCTCGCCGCCCGCATCGGATTGTCACCATCGCCCACACTTCGGCGACTTCGGCGACTCGAGGAAACCGGTGTAGTTCGCGGCTACCACGCCGAGATCGACCCCGATGCCGTGGGGCGGGGCCTCACAGTCTGGGTCACGTTGCGCTTGGCTCTGATGGATCCGGACCGCCTCGCCGAGTACGAACAAGATCTGGCCTCACTCGAATCGGTCACCAGCGTTCATCACGTAACCGGCGACGTCGACTACCTCGTGCGAGTCGATATTGCCGACCTCGACGCCTACGACGACGTCATCCGGAAGAAGATTCCCTCACTACCGGGAGCCGCCCACGTAACCAGCTATGTCGTCACGTCGGAAATCTCGCCCAAGCACGGTGCCGCATCATGACTGCTCTCCCCGCGGCCCTAGGCTGGCTGCCGTGACAAATCGAACCCTCCCAACCAGAACCAGACTTTTCTGGCGCGGGGCGACGCGACGCTGCCCCGTGTGTGGCCAACGCCACCTCACTCGCCGATGGCTGATCATGACTGAAAACTGCCCCGGCTGCGGATTCAAGTTCGAGCGGGCCCCAGGACATTACGTGGGCGCCATTGGCGTCAGCACGGTGGTCACCTTCGGATTGATTTTGATAACAATGCTGGTCGGCGTGGCGGTCACATATCCAGACGTTCCATTCTTCCCGGTCGCAGGAGCTTGTCTGGCAGTGGCGGTGGTGGTGCCGATCGTTATTCATCCGACCGCCCGAATGATGTGGATCGCTCTCGATCTGGTTCTGGACCCACTCCACGACGACGAGGCACCTGGCCTCCCACGTGTGGATCAACGAGAGGTCCACGGCCAACCACAGCACAGCTGAGGGCCCCGCCTTCAACAGATCGCTACCATCTTCTCATGCACGTGGCGTTCGATGCCGACGACACTCTCTGGCACAACGAAGACGAATTCCAGGTCGCTCATCGGGAGTTCGAGTCGCTGCTGTCACCATGGGCTGACGCCAAAGAAGTCGACGATTGCCTGTATCGAATCGAAATGCGAAACCTCAGCCGTTACGGGTACGGGGTGAAGACATTCATGCTGGCGATGATGGAGACTTCGCTCGAAATCTCTGGCGGTGAAGCCGGTGCCGACGTGGTATCGGAGATCCTCTCACTCGGACATCACCTCCTGGACCGCCCGGCCAAGCTCATCGACGGCATCATCGGCGTGCTCGATGATCTTTCTGCGCACGACCTGATGCTGATCACCAAGGGTGACCTCACCCACCAACTGGCCCGCATCGCGAGCAGCGGTATCGCTGATCGATTCAGGGTTCTGGAAGTGGTGGCTGAGAAGGACACGAGCACCTATGCCGACCTTCTTGCCCGACACGGTGTGTCAATCGATGGCTTCGTAATGGTGGGAAACTCGCTGCGGAGCGACGTCTCGCCGATTCTTGAACTCGGTGGGCGCGCCGTCCATGTCCCCTATCACGTCACTTGGGCTCACGAATCCGAACATGGCGAACAGTTCACCTCGAACGATCACCAATCCCGATTGGCCACCATCGACTCGATCGTCGATCTGCCGGCGATAATCCGGGCTTGGAGTTGATCGATGGTCGGACGAAGCCTGACTCCCTCAGAAATCGACGGCTACGACCACGTCGATGGCGATCTGCTCGCCTCTGTGAGGATTCTCAGAGTGCCATTCTTGTCGCCCGGTACGAGCGGAATGGCTTTGGGTGGCTTGGTGATGCTCACAGACGACTCCGACCGATCCGGACGAAGTCCCCTGATGGCACACGAACTGGTGCACGTGAAGCAATTCGCCGAGCGGGGACGGACAAGTTTTCTCCTCGACTATCTGCGCCACTATTTCAGGGGCCTGATGAAGTTCAGAAACCATCGAGAGGCATACCTGGCCATTCCGGCTGAGGTGGAGGCCCGCAACGCGACCAAGGCGTGGGCGGAGCAACGACCAGACCGTCGCCGATGACCCAACCGACGTGACGCCGGTCATATCCATCGCCGAGTAAACGATCGTTCACGTACGCTCATTCGATGCCCGCCGCCGCCACGCCGAGATTCTCAGCGCGCACGGTTCAGGTGGTGGCACTGATTGGCGTCGCTTCAACCTCGTTTCCGATAACCGTTTTGTCGGCGGCGTTGCCCGACATTGCGAAGGACCTCAACACCACCAACTCGACCATCACCTGGGTGATCGCGGCGCCCCTGCTGGCATTCGCCGTCTTTACTCCCATGGCCGGAAAACTGGGTGACCTCCACGGTCATCGTCGCATGTATCTATTGGGATTCTCGGCCGCGTCGGTTCTCTCCGTCGGCACTGCGTTCGCTCCCAATGTGGGCACTTTGATCGCGATGCGCGTCGTGGCCCAAAGTGCTGCGGCCTCCACCGGCCCGTCGGCCCTCGCCATCATGATGTCGGTTTTCCCCGACGAGAAACGGACCTCGGTGGCAGGCACTTGGAGCGCCGTTCTCGCCGCGTCACCTGCCGTGGGTGTGGTGCTCGGTGGGCCCTTGATCGACCTCACGAGCTGGCGAATCCTCTTCTTGATCCAAGGACTCGGCTCGGCCGCCGCGGTGGTATTCGCGATGCGGGTGCTGCCGACCACCGAACGTCGTTCCGGGATCACCTTCGACCTCAAGGGCGGACTGATTCTCGCCGCCAGCGTCGGAGCCATTCTCGTCTCAATCAACCGCGCTGCGGTGCTTGGCTGGGACAACCCGCTGCTGGCCATCGCGATCGTGCTCGGCACGCTCGGCCTCGGCCTGTTCGTCTTCGTCGAGCGACGAGTCGAGCATCCCCTGGTGGCGACTTCGGTCCTACGCGAACGCAACGTGTCGATGCCGCTGTTGAGTCAAATCTTCATCAACGGCCCCTACATGGCAGGGCTGGTACTCACATCTCTGATGCTCGGCACCGTCTTCGAATTCGACACCACCCAGATCTCGCTGATGATCCTGCCTCGACCAATCGCGTTCGCGGCAGGTGCCTGGCTCGCCGGATGGTCAGTGCTCAAGTTCGGGGGGCGCACGGTCGTGATCACCGGCACGTCAATGATTGCCGTGGCCCTGTTCATCATCGGCCGAGGTGCGGTCGACCATTCGATCTGGATGGTGCTCCTTGGCGCGGGCATGGCGGGAACGGGGAGCGGAATCGCCAGACCCGCAATCATCGCCGCGCTCACCAGCGCGGTCGGTGACAGGGACATGGGCGTGGGCACCGGCATGCTCAACATGACAGGACAAATCGGAGCCGCTGCCGGTATCAGCATTCTCTCCGGCCTGATCACCAACAACTCCGACGCCCATCGCTTCTACATCATCTTGACGATGGCGGCGGGTGTGGCCGTGCTCGGTGTGGTCACCGCGGGGGCGATCATGTTCACCCGCGAGACCAGGACCACCCCACCGATGCCGCTACCCGCCTCACCGTATTCGGCGTCAATCAGCGCCCGACGGCTTCACCCCGCCGGTTCAGCCGTCACACCGAAACCCGAGGTTGCTGATCAGTAGGTGTAGAAGCCCTCTCCGCTCTTGCGACCGAGTTTCCCGGCCGACACCATGCGTCGAAGCAGCGGTGGAGGCGACAAGAACCTCTCCTGATACTCATCATGAAGAGATTCCTCGGTGAACAGACACACATCCAGCCCGATCATGTCGGCCAGTGTGAGTGGACCCATGGGATGCCCACAACCAAGCTTCATTGCGTCATCGATGTCTTCGGCGGAAGCGTGTCCGGCTTCGAACATGGCGATGGCCTGGCAGATATAGGGCACGAGCAAGGCGTTGACCACAAAACCGGCACGATCCGGGGCCGGTACCACCCGTTTGCCGAGGACGTTCGTGGCGAACGCTGTGACCTGCTCGGTCACCGCCGGGGACGTGCGTTGCGTCGAGATGACTTCCACCAGTTTCATGACGGTGGCCGGGTTGAAGAAGTGCATGCCGCACACCTGCTCCGGGCGCGATGTGGCCATAGCGATATCGATCACCGGGATCGACGACGTGTTGGTGGCCATTATCGCGTCGGCGCCGAGGACCGAATCGAGCGCCTTGAAGATCTCGACTTTGAGATCGGCGTTTTCGACGACAGCCTCGATCACGAGGTCGCAAGCTTGGAGGTCGGCGAAGTCGGTGGTCCAGTCGAGGTTGGCCAGTGCGGCTTCACGGGTCGACTCTTCGAGTTTGCCGCGCGACACGGCCTTCTCCATGGAGCCCTCCACTCGAGCCTTGCCGGCTTCAACCGCCTCGGGAGATATTTCGCGGGCCACCACCTTCAATCCGTTGCGGGCCGCAACCTCGATGATCCCGCTGCCCATGGCACCGGCGCCGACAACCCCCACCGTCTCAATGTTCACTTCAGTCGGCCTCTTCGATTGTGACCGACTCGATCACCACGGCGGTGTGGGGCCGATCGGAGCGATCGGTATCCACGTTTTGCATGGTGTCAACGACATCGAGGCCGGCGACCACTTTGCCGAACAGCGAGTAGAGCGGGGGAAGCCCGACACCGCTCTGACCCGACACGATGAAGAACTGTGACCCGTTGGTGTTGGGGCCGGCATTGGCCATGGCGATCGACCCGACCTCGTAACGTCCCGGCTTGGGAAGCTCATCACCAAACTTGTAACCGGGGCCGCCCATTCCAGTGCCCGTTGGGTCGCCGCCCTGGCACATGAAACCGTTGATGATCCTGTGAAAGACGATGCCGTCGTAGTAGTGGAAGCGGGCCAGGGTCACAAAGTTGTTGACGGTATTGGGAGCTGCCGCCGGGTCGAGGGCGATCTTCATTGTCCCCAGCGAGGTCGTCATGGTGGCGGTGTAGCGCTTGGACACATCGATATGCATGTCGTGGGGCTGATCGAACTTCTCTCGACGTTCGCTCGAGCCGTCGATCGCGGGAATCGGTGTGGGGGCCATTCTTGGTTCCTCTCGTGGTGCGGGCGCCTATGTTCAACCACCGATGGGTGGTTCGGCGCTCATGAGGCTACGAGGGTGGGCTCGCCAATACCGACCGGAGCCGGCGCAGGACTCAACCTACGAAGAGGTGAGCCGTCCAGATGAGGTCTCCAGCCGCGACAACGGCCACCCCAACGTGGGTGTACGCCCCGTTTGCCATGTTGGTGTAATGGCTCGGGCTGGCGACCAGGGCGTTGAACACGATCGTCTCGTTGGAGCCATAACCGACGTTCTCCGCTGCTCCGGTCCATGTGCCTTGATTCACCAACGAGTGGATGATGTTGGAGTGGCGCATGTTGTGGTCGGCGGCCATCGTTGTGGCCCATCCAAGGGCCAACGAATCGAGCTCAGCCGATCGGGTCAGGGCAGGAAGTCCGAGCCCGGAGCGAAGTCCGTTGATGTCTGAGACGAATCTGGCGGCCGAGGTCCCGTCGACTGTCAGCCCGGCCGGGGCAAGCGGAGGAGCGGTGGCTGGGGGTGCTGTGATCGGGGGTGCAGTGGTCGGGGGTGCCGTGGTCGGCGGAGGCGAGGTGATGACCGGCACAGGAACCGGTGCAGTGTCTGGCGGTGAGGTGACTATCGGCGCCGGTGCGACGGTGGTCGGTGCCGG
>CAZHMP010000038.1:9924-22872 GCA_964533595.1 uncultured Acidimicrobiales bacterium
GCCGGTGCGACGGTGGTCGGTGCCGGCGAGACCGCCGCCGATTCAACCTCTGCCGACTGGGCAACAATCAACGGGGTGATGGTGCTTGGCGGCACCGGAGTGGGTGCCGGAGTTGGTTCAGCGAGATGGGCCGGGGCGCCTGGGGATACGGCGGGCACCGACCGTTCGACGGCAACACTCGGATTGTCGGGGACAGTTTGAGGGGCCGCTGCTTCGGGCTCACCGGGGGGAGAAACCGGCGAAGTGACAGCTGCGGATTCCGAATCGCTGGCGGAGGTGATGTTGATGGCTCCACAAGCACTCAGCAGAAGGGAAGCCGCGATCAATACGGCAGCGTGTCGTCGCATGATTGCCCCCTTCCTTTCGGTCGCCCCTACTGATGACACTTCACCAGCCATGGTTACGGTTTGCCTGATTGCATTTCATTTACATGACGAACTGTAGCAGAACTGTCCAATAATGTCGATTACATTACGATTGTTTCCTGAATGTCATCTTCAGGAAACCAAGAGACTTCCCGAGTCGGCCGCCGGACACACTAGGTCCCCGGAACCACGGCAACCGTCATCGCGCATACGATTCAGCCATGACTCTCCACTGGTCGAATTCCCTAGTAGACGTGCACAAGTTGGTGGTCGGACCGGTCGACAACAACGTCTTCGTCATCCGCTGTCGCCAAACGGGCGAGGCTGTGCTTCTTGATGCTGCAAATGAGCACGACAAGCTTCTCGAGTTGTGCCAAACACTTGGCGTGAAGACTGTCTTGGAGACCCACGGCCATTGGGATCACATCCAGGCCGTGCCGGCAATTCGCGACGCCGGCTACAACGTGGGCGTCACAGCCGCCGACGCCGCAATGTTGCCCAGCTACGACTACATCCTCGACGACAACTCCGTAATCGAGGTCGGCGATCTCGAGATTCACACCCACCTCACGCCGGGGCACACGCCGGGATCCATTTCGTTCAGCGTCAAAGACACTCCGCTGCTGTTCACGGGCGACACCCTTTTCCCGGGAGGGCCGGGCAACACCAGTTTCGAAGGCGGCGACTTCACGACGATCCTGCACAGCATCGAGGACCGAATCTTTCGCGTGTTCGACGCCGACACCATCGTTCTCCCGGGACACGGTGACGACACCACGATCGGCACGGAATCCCCGCACCTCGACGAATGGGCAGCACGGGGCTGGTAACTCCACAGGAAGAGCTGAGATCGTGCGTCGATCGGATCGGGAACCAAAGCGTGATTCGCTTCGTCCAACTTTTCGATCCCCCACAAAGTGCCGAAGGAACCAAACGATGCACAAGTCGAAACGAATAATCATGAGCGTCGCTGCCGCCGCCACGATCGTCTTGGTGGCCGCAGCCTGCGGCGACTCGACGGCCACCACCGTGGGCGCCGCACCGTCCACGTCCGGACCGACCACGACCGCAGCGTTGGGCCTGCCGCTCGGTGCGGGCCCCTATCCAATCGCCGACATCTCCGTGTCTGTCCATCCCGATGGTGTCGAATCGCCACCAACGTCCACCTACCGGATCAGTTGCCTCGGCGACACAGCCAGCGCCACGGGTGATGCACCAACGACGGCGGCAGACATGTGTCTGGCCCTGACCGGGTCCGATGTTCACGACCTCTTGGTCAACGGTGCGCCGGCCGGCCGGATCTGCACCGAGATATACGGCGGCCCGAATGTCGCGAGATTCACCGGAACATTGGACGACTCCAAAGTCGATTTCACGGCCGACCGCGTCAACGGGTGCGCCATCAACGACTGGGATTCCGTCCTCGTTCAACTGCTTCCCTGACCACCGACGACTGGGCCGAATGAACCTTGGTCATGAATCGTTCGGCTCAACTGGGTGAAGACTTTGGAACCAGATGCCGAGAGTCAAAAGACCGCGGCACATTGTCACCACCCCGACTCAGACAGCCGTACATCACCCAGGAGGAACAGTGGGAACAAGACAACACTTGGAGGAAGCACTCGCTTCCGAACTCGAGTTCGGTGAATCCATCGTCGCCTGGCGACCCGTGTTGTCGAATACCCGTACGGAACAGCCGAAGTTCGTCACGTCTCTTGCACTTCTCGGGCCCACGATCTACAGCACGGCTGCAAGAGGCGTGGTCAGCTCAGGTGGCGGGGTCCCCGACCATGTCAACCTGGTGATCATCACCAATCAGCGAATTCTCTGGTGCTCAAAGGGTCGACTTTCAGGGCAAGTTGCCGTTCGCGGCAACGACTGGCTGAACACCGTCGCCGCTGTCGAGATTCGTCCGGCACGAGTCGCGCTCGCCAAGCTCAGGTTCGTCTTCCGCGATCAGTCGATCGTTGAACTCGACCTGCCGTCCGACCACAACTCGGCTGAATTCGCCGCCGACATCGACGGGCTTCTCACAAGAATCCCGGTGTCACTCTGACAAGTCCCCGCAGCCGCGTTGGAGTTGTAACGGTCGTAACCTCGGTGTAGCTCGCCCACGGAGGTTGTCATGTCCGAGATCGTCATTCTTGCCGGCGCACGCACGCCGATCGGCAAGCTCTCCGGTGCCCTGTCCCCATTCAGCGGCACCGACCTGGGTGGATTGGCAATTGCCGAAGCACTGTCGAGGTCGGGCCTGAGGGGCGATCAGGTCGACTTTGCTTTCATGGGCCAGGTTGTGCAGGCCGGCGCCGGACAGGTCCCGGCCCGCCAGGCCGCATTCAAGGGCGGTATTCCGCTGAGCGTGCCCTCCACCGGTATCAACAAGGCTTGCCTCTCCAGTCTCAACGCCATCGAGTTGGCCAGGCGCATGATCTTGCTGGGCGAGGCGGAGATCGTGGTGGCCGGCGGCATGGAATCGATGACGAACGCCCCCTACCTTCTGCCCGGAGCCCGAGGCGGTTACCGCTTCGGCGACTCCACCGTTGTCGACTCGGTCAACTTCGACGGATTGTTCTGCTCGTTCGATGTGTGCCTCATGGGGGCGGGTACGGAGAGATACGCGGCATCCGCCGGGATCGCGAGATCGGCGCAGGACGAAATGTCGGCTCGGTCCCACGAGCGGGCGGCACGGGCCACCAAGGATGGAATCCTCGCTGACGAGATTGTGCCGGTTCAGATTCCCCAGCGCCACGGTGAGGCCATCACGTTCGATGCCGACGAAGGCATCAGGCTCGGTACTTCGGCCGAATCGCTAGGCAAGCTTCGACCCGCGTTCGCTGAGTCCGGCAACATCACCGCAGGCAACTCCTCGCAGCTGTCCGATGGCGGATCGGCCGTCGTCGTCACCACCAAGACCGTTGCCGACCGGCTCGGTGTCCAACCGTTGGCCGAAATCGTTTCATTCGGCGAGGTCGCCGGCCCTGATACGTCGCTGCTCACCCAACCGAGCAGATCGACGTTGGCGGCACTCGAGAAGGTCGACATGTCGGTGTCCGACATAGACCTGTTCGAATTCAACGAGGCATTTGCAGCGGTCGCGCTGGCCTCGATGGACGACCTGGGCCTTCCCGACGATGTGGTCAACGTAAACGGAGGCGCTGTAGCGCTGGGCCACCCGATCGGCATGACCGGCGCTCGCCTGGCCATCACGCTGGCATACGAACTCAAGCGGCGCGGCGGAGGTATGGGAGCAGCCGCCCTATGCGGCGGCGGCGGACAAGGCGACGCACTCATCTTGAAAGTCACCCCCTAACCCCACCACCCCAGCAGTTTTTGTGAACCCAAAGTGCTGCTCTCACAGCACTTTGCGTTCACAAAAACAAGATGCTTTGGTTTTGTGAGTCTTGGATGCTGCCCACACAGCACTTTGGACTCACAAAAACGGGGGAAGGGGGGCGGGACGTTGGGGCTGTTGTGAGAATGCGAGGCGAGACGTAGCATTCCGTCGGCGCAAGAGCCGGATTACTCCGGCCGCTGCCCGGCTCCGCCCCTATGGCCCGGCCACGCAGCCGTCGTTAACACCGAGAGGCAATTTGTCGTGCCAAAAAATCAAGACCCGACCACGACACGCGCCTCGCGTCACACCACACCAAGCCGACCGCGGGGGCTCGCGGCCAGGATCCTCTCTATTGGACGCATCGCCGAGAGGTCACCATCTCCACCGTCAGCGAATGATCTCGAAGACAAAACGGCGGAGATCGCCCGGCAGCTCGGAGGATCCATACAGATTCGACATGTCGACTGTGGTTCGTGCAACGGCTGCGAGTTGGAGGCAATCTCGGCGTTTGGTCCGGTGTACGACGCAGGCCGGTACGGGCTCGGCCAGGTTGCGTCACCGCGGCACGCCGATGCGCTCATGGTCACCGGCCCGGTCACCAAGAATATGGCCACTCCCCTGCGACGAACGTTCGAATCCGTTCCCAGCCCCAAGCTCGTGATTGCGCTCGGCGATTGCGCCATCGACGGTGGCGTATTCGCTGATGGATACGGCGTTGAGGGACCGGTTTCACAAGTGCTCGACGTCGACCTCGAGATTCCCGGATGTCCGCCGCATCCCGACGAGATCATCTCCGCGCTTCGGAAATTGATCGACTCATGAATCTCGCCGAACTCGGACTTCTCGCCGCCACAGTGACCGCATTCACCGGCACGGCCGGCGCCCTGCTCATCCCGATCGGACCGCGCCGACACGTGGTTGGTTGGTGCTCCTCTCTCACCGGCGCAATGGCCATTGCCTCGGGCGGATCAGTTCTTCTCGGCGGGTCCGGATTTGCCCACCACTACCCCGACCTTCTTCCTCTGGCGGGCGTAAGCATCTCACTGGATGCTCTGGGCGCGGTCTTTCTCGTCATCATCGGACTGGTGGCGGTACCGGCCGGAATATTCTCGACCGAGTACGCCGACGGTGCGCTGGAGCGGCCGATGGTCGCCGTGTCCCTGCCTCTATTCGTCTGGTCGATGATGCTTGTGCCGGTGTCAGCCAGTGCGTCGACATTCCTCGTTGCCTGGGAACTCATGGCCCTCACGTCGCTCACCCTGGTGATCGCTGAGCATCACCACGATCCCGACGTGCGCAGGGCGGGAGTTTGGTATGGCGTCATGACCCATCTCGGACTGGTCGCAATTCTCATCGGGTTTTCCGTACTCGCGTTCCACGGTGGCGACGAATTCTCTGCGATCCGAGAGATTGGACCCGGGTTGTCGGCGCCAACGCGGATTCTCGTGATAGCCGTATCGCTGATCGGCTTCGGGTCAAAGGCCGGGGCAGTGCCTCTCCACGTGTGGCTGCCGAAGGCCCATCCGGCTGCCCCCAGCCATGCCTCTGCACTGATGTCAGGAGCAATGGTGAAGCTCGGCATCTACGGAATCATCCGAGTGCTGTTCGACCTACTGGGCGGTCCGGGGCAACGCTGGTCAACCGTCATTATCGCTTTGGGGATCATCTCGGCTCTCTTCGGAATCCTTCACGCACTGATCGAAGACGACTTCAAGCGACTGCTCGCCTACTCCACCACCGAAAACGTTGGTCTCATCCTTATCGGAGTCGGAGCTTCAGGTTTGTTTGCAACGACCGGCCATCCCGAACTCGCGTCGGTCACTTTCGCCGCGGCGCTGCTCCACTCGGTCAATCACGCAGCCTTCAAAGGCTTGCTGTTCCTCGGGGCCGGGTCGGTGCTGCGCTCTACCGGCACCCGCCTGTTGGACAGTCTCGGCGGCCTCGTCCACACCATGCCTCGCACGACCGTGGCGGTCGTGATTGGCGCACTATCGATCGCCGGACTGCCACCGTTCAACGGCTTCGTCTCGGAGTGGATCCTGCTGCAGGGTTTGATCCACTCGTTCCCATCGGACTCGACGATGGAAGTGGTGGTGATACCTCTGGCAGTAGCAGCCGTAGCTCTCACCGGCGGGCTTGCCGCGGCAACGTTCGTCAAGGCCATCGGCACCGGTTTCCTGTCAATGCCACGAACTCCCGAAACTGCCGCCGCTGTCGAAACCGGCCCGGCCATGTGGGGTTCGCTCGGGCTGCTTGCTGCTGTCTGTGTCGCCCTCGGCACACTCCCGACGCTCCTGATTGATCCCGTTTCGAGGGCAGTCTCTGCCATCGGCATCAACGCAACTCCCCTCGCGGCCGACGATCTCAAGCTCAGCCTTCACGGCCTCACTGGCACGATTTCTCCCCTCATCGCGGCTGCTTCTCTCGTGGCCGTTGCCGCTTTGTTGACAATCACTCTCCGAGCCATCGGATCTCGCAAGTCGGCCAGAGACGCCGAGCCGTGGGCTTGCGGCCGCACCGTCCAAACCGCCCGCATGGAGTACACCGCCACATCCTTCGCTGACCCGCTACAGCACGTTTTCGGACAAGTTCTGCAGCCCAATCAGGAGCTCGCCATGGAGCACTCCGATGAAGCGAAACTTCACGTTGAGAAGATCAGCTATCGAAGGGAACGCCGAGACGCCGTCGAACGCCACTTCTACGACCCTGTGATCAATCTGGCGAAGGCGTGGGGTCAGGCCGGGCGGCGGATTCACAATGGCAGCCTCCACATCTACCTCCTCTACGCGGCGGTTGGGCTACTGGTGATTTTGGCGGTGGCCCGATGACCTTCACCGGAACTTTCATCGCCGTGATCCAAGCCCTCCTCGTGATTGCCACCGCGCCGTTGGTGGCGGGAATGATTCACAAGACTCATGCCAGATTGGAGGGTCGCCAGGGGGCCAGCGTCTTGCAGCCGTGGCGCAACCTCCGCAAGCTCCTGCGAAAGGAACGCATCAGACCCACCACAACGAGTTGGGTCTTCCAGCTCACCCCAATCGTCGCTCTCTCCACCGGCATCATCATCGCCGGCATCGTGCCAATGCTGACGACACAACTCGGGCCCGATCCGGTCGGCGACCTTTTCATGGTGGTCTACCTCTTCCTTCTCGGAACGGTGTTCCTGGCCCTCGGCGGGCTTGACACGGCGACAGCGTTCGGGGGCATGGGGGCGAGTCGCGAGATGATCGTGTCGTCGTTGGCGGAGCCCGCTGTGTTGTTGTCCGTATTTGCTCTCTCGGTCTCTGCGGGATCGTCGAACCTCGGTGCTATTTCGGCCATGGGAATTTCAGAGCCCAGCAGCGTGCTCACACCCGGCAACCTTCTGGCCTTTGCCGCACTCGCGGTCGTGACGCTGGCAGAGACGGGGCGAATGCCGATCGACAACCCCTCCACTCACCTCGAGCTCACGATGATTCACGAGGCGATGGTGCTCGAGTACGCCGGACCCGATCTCGCAGTGATCGAGCTGGCTGCCCAAGTAAAGCTCACGCTGTTTCTCGGTCTGCTCAGTTCGCTCTTCTTGCCATGGGGCATGGCCACCACGACTCGGCCGGGCGATTTGGCTCTGGCAGCGGTTGCCGTGGCGCTCAAAATTGTCGTGCTGGCCAACGTCATCGCAGTGATCGAGGTGTTCGTCGCCAAGCTCCGACTTTTCCGCGTGCCCGAATTGCTGGCCGGCTCGTTCCTTCTCTCAACTCTCGCCGTCAGTGCGGCGTTCTTCCTGCCATGAGCAATCACCAGTTCATCCAGATTCTCGACATTGCCGTCACGCTCGCTCTGGTGAGTGCCTACGTTGCCGTGTGGCAACGCGACCTGATCACAATGGTGCGTGTGGTGGCTTTCCAGGGGCTCGCCATCGTCGGGGTTTCGCTGCTGCTCGGAAATCACAACTCCGACTACGAACTGATCATCGTGGCGTTCCTTCAACTGGCGCTCAAGGTGATAATCCTGCCGAGGGTTCTTCTCCGCGTTGTCCGTGAGAGTCACGACATTCGTGAGGTCGAACCTTTGGTCAACGTGCCGGCGTCTCTCGTGGCGGCATGGGTTCTCACGATCGTGGCCTACGCCGCAACTCGCGACATCGTCGCGACCGGATCCACCGATCAATCAATCGCCATGCCAATCGGTTTCGCCATCGCGCTCATCGGCGTGTTTCTCATGGTCACTCGCCGCAAGGCCGTTACTCAGATTGTCGGCTTTCTCCTTCTCGACAATGGCATCGCGCTTGTCGCCCTTTTGGCAACAGCCGGTGTGCCGATCGTCGTTGAGCTTGGTGCCTCCATCGATCTACTTCTGGCCGTGCTGGTACTCCAGGTGCTTGTTGCCAGACTTGGCGCCGCTCATGGCGAAGAAGTCGACCTCAACCGGTTGAGGGAGTTGCGCGACTGATGAATGCTCTGTCTCTTCTCGTTGTGGCCGTTCCATTCGCTGCAGCCGTCATCACATGGATGTTCGGTTGGCGTCCCTTCACCGCATGGCTCGGCGTCATTTCATCCGCCGTGATTGTCGGCGGCGGCATCGCTCTGGCCTTCCGAATTCTCGACTCCGGCCCAATCATCACCTTCTACGACCTGATAAGGGTCGACGCGTTGAGTGCGTGGATGATCATCGTGATCGGATCCGTTGCCACAATTGCCAACACCTACGCCGTGCCCTACATCGGCTCTGAGTTGGAAGACGGCAAGACCGACGCTGCCTCAGCCCGCACCTATGGCTTCCTCGTCCAGATATTCGTGTCGGCCATGGTTGCCGCAGTGGTCGCTCACAACGTCGGTGTGATGTGGGTTGCTGTCGAGTTCACCACTATCGCCACGGCGTTTCTTGTCGGCCATCACAAAGACAACAAGGCCCTGGAGGCCTCGTGGAAGTACATCATCATCGGTTCGGTTGGGGTCACGATGGCCTTGCTGGGAACAGTGCTGGTATTTCTCGCCGCCCGCAACGGAATCGATGGGGAATCCGCCTCGCTCAACTGGACATCGTTGGTCGCAGTAGCGCCACAACTCGACCCTGGGGTGATGAGGCTCGCGATTGGTTTGCTGGTTCTCGGATTCGGGACGAAGGTCGGGCTTGCGCCCGTTCACACGTGGCTGCCCGACGCGCACAGCCAAGCACCCGCGCCTGTTTCTGCTCTCATGTCCGGGGTGTTGCTGGCGGTCGCGTTCTACGCGATCCTGCGCTACAAGGTGATCGCCGACGCGGCACTCGGCACGGGTTACCTGCGCGGCTTGTTGATCGCTGCTTCGCTTCTGACACTGCTGGTGGCGGCGTCTGCTCTGCTCGCGCAGCGCGACTACAAACGAATGCTCGCGCTGTCGTCGATCGAGCACATGGGCATCATCGCATTGGGAACTGCTGTTGGTTCACCTCTTGCCATCGGCGGAGTTCTACTGCACATGTTCGCCCACGGCATGGGCAAGACAGTGCTGTTTTGTGGGTCCGGTGAGATCCTTCACGAGTATGGGTCCACGAGGATCTCAGACGTTCGAGGCATGTTGAGAGCCCATCCCTTCGTTGGAGGGTCGTTCGGTCTCGCTCTGCTGGCACTGTTGGGTATGCCGCCATTTGGCCTCTTCCCGAGCGAACTGGCCATCGTCAGAGCCGGGTTCGCTGAAGGTGCCGGATGGGCTGTTGCCATCGCACTCATTTTGATCTTTGTGATTTTCGCCGCTCTGGCGAATCACGGACAACAGATGTTGCTCGGTCCGGAATCCGAACCTGGAGCCATCCGTGAATCGCCTTCACTGCCAATCGTGATGCCGTTGGTTCTCGGGCTGATCACTCTTGCCTTGCTTGGCATCACGTCATGGCCATACGCCTCCCTGCTTCACGAGGCCGTAGCGACGGTGACGCCATGACATCCACCTGGATTCCTGCCGATCTCGCTGCACGTGCCCGAACGATGGGTAGGCGTGTGATCGTCGACATAACGCAATCGGAACTATTCGGCTCGGCCCAACAATTGTTCGATGACGGTTTCCGCTTGGCGTTGGCCACCGCGTCCGACGGCGATCCCATGCGCGTCGTTCATCTGTTCACCGCTGCCGGTGACCGCCGAATCGAGCTGCGCACCACCGTGGAGAAGGCCAATCCAACGCAGCCCAGCCTGGCCGAGATCTCATTTCCAGCGAGTCGGTTCGAGCGTCAGATGAGCGACCTCTTCGGTATAACCCCGGTCGGCCATCCCCAGCCTGCGCACCTCGTGACCCACCGGCACTGGCCCGATGATTACCATCCGATGCTTGCCGATGCCGGCCCCGTTCCGGCGCTCGACGACGAGGTCAAGCCATACCCGTTCCTCAAGGTTGAGGGTCCAGGGGTGTTCGAAATTCCGGTTGGGCCGATCCATGCCGGCGTTATCGAACCCGGCCACTTCAGATTCTCGGTCGTGGGCGAGACGATCCTCAACGTCAAGATTCGCTTGTGGTTCAAGCACAAAGGTGTCGAAAAGCTGTTCGAGGGTAAGACCGTCGACGATGCCCTCGAGATCGCCCAACGCATATCGGGTGACTCTGGCGTCGGCCATCCGTTGGCATTCTGTCTGGCCGTCGAGGAAGCACTCGGATTGCGCGTGTCGAAAGCGTCTCAAGCTCACCGGGCGATTGCTCTGGAACTTGAACGGCTCTACAACCACGCCACCGATGTAGGGGCAATCTGCAACGACATCGGTTATGGCATTGCCAACGCCCACACCATGAGGATTCGAGAGAGTCTCCTCCGTATCAACCAGGAGTGCACTGGCCACCGGTTGTTGAGGGGTGCGGTCGCTGTCGGCGGCGGACACCTCAACCAGTTGCCACCTCTCGACCAATTGAGAGCGCTGGTGGACGATCTCCGCGAGGTTGTCGACATCGCCACCACTCACCCGACAGTGGTGGACCGTCTGCGCGGAACTGGAGTGCTTGCCCTTGACAATGCTCGCGAGATCGGCACGCTGGGATATGTCGCTCGGGCATCCGGCCTGGTTAACGATGCTAGACAGTGGCACCCGTTTAGCGACCTCTACGATGGCTTTACGCCGGTCGGAAGCGACAGCGCAGAGTTGGTTGTAAGGCCAACGGGTGACGTCATGGCCCGATTCCTCGTGCGGGTTGCCGAGGCCAGGGCGTCGCTCAGTCTCATAGAGGCGTTGTTGCCAGTCGCCGCCGACCACGAAGCCGCCGACGATGATCCGGACCTGGCTGAGCATTCCACCGATGGTGTCGGGATAGTCGAGGGGTGGCGCGGCACAATCGTGCACCGCGTTGAGCTGGACGGCAACCGCGTCGCGCGACTTTCGATCGTCGACCCGTCGTTCTTCAACTGGCCGGCATTGCCGGTCGCGCTACGTGATGTGATCGTTCCCGACTTTCCGCTCACCAACAAGAGCTTCAACCTCTCCTATGCCGCCAACGATCTCTAACCCCCACCCCCACCCCACCCGTTTTTGTGAGTCTTAGATGCTGCCCACACAGCACTTTGAACTCACAAAAACAAGATGCTCTGTTTTTGTGAGTCTTGGATGCTGCCCAGGCAGCACTTTGGACTCACAAAAACGGGGCCCGAGTAGCTGTTCGGCGCTGGGTCTGGCACGCTAACGATCGTTCACATCCGCAACAGATCGCCCCTGGAGGGGTCATGAGCAAACTTCTCGAAGGCAAGGTCGCACTGGTAACCGGTTCGGGTCGAGGCATCGGACGCGAACACGCCCTGATGCTGGCCGAAAACGGTGCAGCCGTGGTCGTCAACGACCTCGGCGGAGACGAGCACGGTGGGGGTGGCGACACCACCCCGGCGATGGACGTCGTGAAGGAAATCGAGGCCATGGGCGGCCGTGCCGCGGTCAACGGTGGCAACGTTGCCGACTTTGATCAGGCCAAGGCCATGATCGATCAGGCAATAGAAACCTTCGGCGACATCAACATCGTCATCAACAACGCCGGGATCCTGCGCGACCGCATGATGTTCTCCATCACCGAGAGCGATTGGGACGCCGTGATGGCCGTCCACCTCAAGGGCACCTTCGGGCCATCGCATCACGCTGCCAACTACTGGCGCAACAAGGCCAAGGCGGGCGAAGACGTTTACGGCCGAATCATCAACACCTCATCGCCCTCCGGCATCTACGGAAACGTGGGCCAGACCAACTACGGCGCGGCCAAGGCCGGAATTGCCGCATTCACGGTCATCGCTGCCCAGGAACTCGGCAAGTACGGAGTCACCGTGAACGCCCTTGCACCCACGGCGTTCACACGCATGACTGCTCCTCTCATGGGTGGTGCCGACGCCCCCGAGAACCTCAAGGACGCCATCAGCCCCCGCTGGATAGCTGTGACCGCCACATGGCTCGCAAGTCCCGAAGCCGAAAAGGTCACCGGACGAGTCTTCGATATTCGCGGTGAGAATCTCGGCATAGCCGAGGGTTGGCACCTCGGGCCCGTCGCCAAGCAGACCGACGAGCCCGCCGATCTCGGCCCGGTGATGGCAGAGCTGATGAGCAAGGCTCGCCTGAACGCCGACATGGGCGGGACCGATCACGAAGGACCCGGCTTCCCCGGCAAGGGAATCTGAATCAGGAATACGACACTTGGCAGAACCCGTGGTTGCAGTAGCCGCCCGGGTTCTTGTCGAGATACTGCTGGTGATACCCCTCGGCGAAGTAGAACACACCGGCATCCACAATCTGCGTGGTGATCTCACCGAATCCGGCACCCGACAGCCTCGTTTGATACTCCCCGAGGCTTTGGCCAGCCCTTGAGCGCTGCTCGTCATCGAACACGTAGATCTCGCTGCGGTACTGAGTGCCGATGTCGTTTCCCTGACCCATGAACTGGGTGGGATCGTGAACTTCCCAAAACACCTTCAACAACGAGTCGTACTCCACGACTTCCGGGTCGTAGACCACCAGCGCGACCTCGTTGTGTCCGGTGCGCCCGCTACACACTTCTTCGTAGGTCGGATTTGCCGTGAATCCTCCTGAGAATCCCGCGGCAGTGGTGTAGACGCCCTCAACCTGCCACAAATAGCGCTCCGCACCCCAGAAGCAGCCCATGCCGAACATCGCCTTGGCATACCCGGCCGGATACGGAGGTCCGATGGGGGTGCCCAGCACGGTGTGTACCGCGTCCGAACCGGGCATGGCCTCCGGTCGGCCAGGCAGAGCGTCGGCCCTGCTGATCATCTGGGATTTGTCACGTCGAAACATCGTGTGGCCCTCAATCTCCGGCT
>CAZHMP010000039.1:0-22757 GCA_964533595.1 uncultured Acidimicrobiales bacterium
ACTCGACCGCCGACGCCGCCCGTGATCTCTCGGAGACCAAGGCTCTCGACACCGCGGCGATAGCTCCGATCCGGTCTGCGGAGGTCTACGGACTTGAAGTTCTGGCCTCCGATATCGAGGACCACCCCGAGAACCAGACTCGCTTCGTGATGGTCGGTCGCGATGGGATCACACCACCGACCGGCCACGACAAAACGTCATTTCTCGTCTACCAGCGCGAGAACGCTCCCGGCTCCCTGGTCGGGATCCTTCAAGAATTCGCTGCCCGATCAATCGACCTTGTCAAGCTCGAGAGTCGCCCCACACGCAAGGGGTTGGGCGACTACTGCTTCCTGATCGACTGTGTCGGCCACATCGCTGATGAGGTCGTTGCCGACGCGCTCCGCAACATTCACATGAAGCAGGGCAATGTGAAGTTCCTTGGCTCATATCCCTCCGCCTACGGCACTGCCGAGGAGCAGGAAGTCGACCGTCAGGCCGTAAGCGACGCCGAGAAGTGGATCGACTCCCTTCGGGACCGCATCATCTGATCGGGTTCGGCGACCGGTCAGTTACGAGCGCTGGTCAGGTCCAGCCGCCGTAGCGGGGGCGAGGCGCCCACCAACGCCCGGAAAAGCGCCAACGAGGCGGGTCTCCCGGTGCAACCGAGTCGGTTGTCGTGGGCCAAAGCTGATCGTAGGCGGCAAGGATCGCAGCCAACTCGTCCTCGCTCGGTGCCGGAGTGACCTGGATCCCAAGCGGTTCGCCTTCGGGTTTGGCGGAGCCGCTCACAGCGGGACGTTTCCGTGCTTGCGTTGCGGTACATCTTCGCGTTTGGTCGCGAGCGTGCGTAGCCCGGCCGCTATCTTCCGGCGAGTTTCGTTCGGCTCGATGACGTCGTCCACATAACCGCGCTCGGCAGCGATATAGGGGTTGGCCAGTCGTTCGGTGTAGTCATCGACGAGTTCGGTGCGGCGCGATGCAGGATCTGATGCGTCGGCCAACTCTCGACGATGGATGATCTCGACCGCGCCCTGAGGACCCATCACGGCGATCTCGGCGGAAGGCCACGCGAATGTGATGTCGGAGCCCACGCCCTTCGAGTCCATCACCACGTAGGCACCGCCGTAAGCCTTGCGGGTAATCACCGAGATGCGTGGGACTGATGCTTCGCAGTAGGCGTACAGGAGTTTGGCCCCGTGTCGAATGATGCCGCCGTACTCTTGATCAACGCCGGGAAGGAATCCGGGCACGTCAACGAATGTCACCACCGGGATGTTGTAGGCGTCACACGTTCTCACGAACCGGGCAGCTTTCTCAGCCGACTCGATGTCGAGCACGCCAGCCAGCACCATGGGCTGATTGCCGACGATGCCGACGGAGTGGCCGTCGATTCGAGCGAATCCACAAGTGATGCTGCGTGCCCAGGCTGAGTGATATTCGAGATAGTCACCGTCGTCGACCACGGTTCGTATGAGATCCGTCATGTCGTATGGCACGTTCGGACTATCAGGGAGGATCGAGTCGAGCTCGGGGCAGAGCCGTTCCGGATCGTCATCTGTTGGATGCAGGGGCGGCTGTTCGAGATTGTTCGACGGGAGAAATCCGAGGAGGAACTTGACCTCGTCCAGCACATCGTGCTCCGAGTCGGCGGCGAATGTCGCCACACCCGACTTGGAACTGTGGCTGCCCGCGCCGCCCAGTTCCTCCAGCGACACTTCTTCACCGGTGACCGTCTTCACCACGTCGGGACCCGTGATGAACATGTGGGAGGTCTCTCGCACCATGAAGATGAAGTCGGTCATCGCCGGGCTGTAGACCGCGCCGCCGGCGCAGGGTCCGAGGATCACCGAGATCTGGGGAATGACGCCTGATGCCGCAACATTGCGCCTAAAGATCCCGCCATAACCGTCGAGGGACACCACACCTTCTTGGATGCGGGCACCGGCGCCATCGTTGAGCCCGATCATTGGCGCACCAGTGGCAAGAGCGAGATCCATGACCTTGTGAAGTTTCTCAGCGAAGACCTCACCAAGCGCCCCACCCATCACGGTGAAGTCCTGCGAAAACACGAACACCTTGCGGCCGTCGATACTCCCCCAGCCCGTTACGACACCGTCGGTGTAGGGGCGCTCATCGAGCCCGGCGTCGTGGGCTCGGTGCCGCGCCAGCATGTCGAGCTCGTGGAACGATCCTGGGTCGAGTAGGTAGTCGATTCGCTCACGGGCCAGCAACTTCCCCTTGTCGTGCTGACGCTGTACCGAACGATCGGAGCCGGCGTGAAGAGCCTGCTCCTTGCGCTTGCGGAGATCTGTGAGCTTTTCGTTCATGGTGTGTTCGGACACGTCGGCAGGCTACCCGTTGGCCGACTGTCGAAACGAACGGGTCATCGAGGCGGACCTGCTGCCACTCTTGCAGCCACATCATCCGGGTCGGCCAGAGCGGGCCACGTCTGGAGGATCCAGGTCGCGCCCCGGTCGACGAAGTCGGGGACCGAGCCGTCGGGATGAGCCTGAATGGCAATATCGAAACCGTCGAGATCGCCTCTCTCAGTTGCGATTTCTTCGACGATCCGTGCAAAGCAATCACCGTCGGCCTCTATTGGAAAGATGCCCTCGAACCGTGCTGCACGACGAACCGGCTTTCGAGCCTCGCCTCGCGTGGCGAACCAAAACGGGGGGCGCGGTTGCTGCACGCTGGGATCATCGAGCCCTACTCCGTCGACCTCGAAGTGCGGACCGTGGTGGTCAACCGTGCGCCCCTGCAACAGCTCGGACAGGAGGTCAGCACCCTCGTCGAGCATGTCACCCCGCTCCTTGGGGTCGACCACTTCACCGAATCTCGTGAGCTCCCCACCGGAGTCGACTCCCAAGCCCAGGCCGAGGGTGATGCGTCCTTGGCTGAGGCGATCGAGCGTGGCCACTTCGAGCGCCAGTTTGATCGGCCGCCGCCTGCTCACCGGAGTGACCATCGTTCCCAGTCGAATCCGCTGGGTTACCGTGGCCATGGCGGCCAGCGATACCCACGGGTCGGAGATCTGCCTGGTCTCCAACCTCAACACGTGGTCCCAGAGGAAGACTCCGTCCCAACCGGATTCCTCGGCGAACTGTGCCAACTCGACAAGTCGGTTGGGGTCGCTGAAGTGCCCGAAGGGTGCGAGCTGGAGTCCGTGCTTCATCAGAGGACCATAGGCGGAGTGCCCCGCGGCTTGTAGCGTCGCCGGGTGATCGACATCAAACGGATCTGTGTGTTCTGCGCTTCCTCACCCGGCACCGACGCGGAGGTGACAGCGGCCACCATCGAGATGGGAAATCTGCTGGCTGAGCGCAACATTGAACTGATCTACGGGGGCGGCGCCGTCGGGCTGATGGGCCTGATCGCCGACACGGTCATGGACGCCGGTGGCACGGTCACCGGCGTCATCCCCAAGAATCTTTTCTCCCGCGAGATCGCACACCGCCGCATCACGAATCTGGAAGAGGTCGGGTCGATGCATGAGCGCAAGGCCCGTATGTATGAGCTGTCTGATGCCTTCGTTGCCCTGCCCGGCGGCTTCGGAACCCTCGATGAGCTGGCCGAGACTCTCACGTGGAGCCAGGTAGGGATTCACCACAAGCCGATCGGGGTGCTCGACGTCGGCGGGTTTTGGGGGCCCCTGCTCGGGTTTTTCGACAACGCTGTGAAGCTTTCGCTGTTGAAGGAATCCAATCGAAGCCTGCTCATTCGCGCCGCCACCCCGACCGCCATGCTCGATTCCCTGGCGGCTCACGCCCCCACTCGCGAGCCAAAGTGGATCACCCCCTAACTCCCCGCTTTTGTGACCGCCAAGGACGCTGTGGCGGTCCGTGGCGGTCATAGATCCAGGGAGACCTTCACAGATCGGATCGGCGGGTCGATGATGTATGGGTGAAGAAGCACCTTCACTTGCCGAGATCTACCGTCGCATTGTCGGTCGCACTGCTCGTCGCCGCTGCATGCTCGCCATCAGTCGAGTCCCCTTCGACATCCCCCACGTCCTCGGGCAGCCCCGATAGCAGTAGCCCCGCAGGCTCCACACTTGCTGGACAGCCCTCGGAGGACGTACCCACACGCGCCCTCGAGTTCACGGTTCGAGTACCCGCAAACACGCCGTCGGATCCACCGGTCCAGTTGGTCCTCGAATCCGCCGCGCCGGGCATCGAGACGGCAAGGATTTCGATGGACGAGGTCGGCGCAGACATCTGGACGACGACCGCCGAAGTACCAGAGCAGGGCCTCGTCAGATACGTCTACGACCGCTGGGATGGCGTGGGGTGCTGCGAATTGGCGACGGCGGCGCGGGAGCGAGTTTTCACCGGCGATCCGCTCTCATATCGACTTCTGCTGGTCGGGCCAGAAACTTCCGAAGTCACCGATGTCGTCCCTCGATGGCAAGACTTGGAGGGAAGCCTGCCAGAAGTGCAGGTCACAGGAACTGTCACCGACTCGGCAACAGGCGAGCCCTTGATGGATGTGGATGTCACCGCCGGCGGCGTTCATGTCGCTTCCCGATTCGACGGAGCCTTCACCATCCCCGGACTTGTTCCAGGACGTCATCGTGTGGTTGCACGCACCGCCAAGGGTGACCATGCACCCTCCCAACTGGAACTCGATGTATCGGCTGACGGAATCAACGATGTCAACCTGGCGATGTCCCCAACTGAGATGACACCGGTCGAGTTCACCGTTTCGCTGTCGCCCGACACTCCCGACAACTCTGTCCCCCACATCGGCGGAAACATCAGCCAGTTGGGTGCCCGCAGTCGCGGAACCAACAGCCCGTTTATTGCCGACGGGTCGTCGATGCCGGCGCTCGAACGCTCCGGAAATTCGGCCACCATCACCGTCGACCTTCCCGTTGGGGCGTTCGTCGAATACTTCTACACGCTTGGAACTGACACGTCTGCGGAGACGTTGGGCCAGGCCAGACGACTTCGGACCATGATCGTCGATGGTTCGAAGAGCGCCAGGTTCGACCGAATCGATCACTGGGCAAATGAGGGATGGCCGGTCTTCAATGTCCGCGTGGAGGTTCCCGTCAACACTCCTGCCGGAGCGCCCGTGTACTTCGTGTCCGGGCCTTCCTACCCGATGGACAAGATCGCCGACCATACCTACGTCACCACAATCGGATCGATGCCGGCCGGCGACTCGATCGACTATCGGATTTCGCTCGGAGACGATCTCGAGGGTCTTGACGGATCAACCGAGGCCGATAACTACGGAGCCCGGGTGCTTGAGGTGCCAGCCGACAGCGGCGAGATATCGCTCGTCGTGAGCCGCTGGAAGTCGCTGCCGGACCCCACCGCTCGCGACTCGAGCGGGGGCCTCAACGTCATTTTTCGGCTCAGCACACCGCCTGGCACACCGCCGGGATCATCAATTCGAATCATCGGCGATCGACCCGCTCTTGGAGCCGACGGCACCTTGATGACCACCGGGCCCAGCAATCCGTGGATGCACGAGGCGAACGTTCACTTTGGCCACGATGGACCACTCACCTACAGGTACGCCATCGACGGGTCGGATATGACGAGCGGCGAGTTCACGATCAACACCGACTACGACGGCCAACGAGTTGCCGATTGGGTCACCGCATGGATTGAGGGTGACGCGAGCAATCAAACACCGCCGCCAGCGCCGAGGCGCGAGTGGATTGCCGGGGTGTACCCGCCGGATTTCTGGCAACCAGCGTTTCTTCCGGAGTCCAATGAGACATTCAGCGCGGCCATCCGGGACAACGCCGACTGGGTCGCGGTCTCATCCGTGTGGAGTTTCGGACGAATCCAGCCGGATCCCGTGATCGAATCGCGGCCCCTGCTCACATGGACTGTTCTCACTCCCATCGATGACATAAGAGCCCAGACTCGAGTCGCACACGATATGGGATTGAAGGTTTTGCTCGCCCCACAACAGAACCCCGAGGTGCAGCCCGACTGGCAGGATCAGACAACCAAGGCCGGCACTCCAGAGTGGTGGAACCAGTGGATCGATCAGGCCCGTGCGCAGTGGATGTGGAACGCCGTCCTCGCCGAAGAGGTCGGGGCCGAAATGCTCTTGCTGCCGGGCTACGTGTTTCACGTATTCCCACCCACTGACTTCTTTGCCGATCCTGAGTACGCGCCCCTGTTCGATCAGGCCGTACAAGATCTAATAGGCGAAGTTCGAAGCGTGTATTCCGGCAAGATCCTGGTGAGCGGATCTCAGGACTCGTACGACTTTCCGGGCATGGCCGACTATGTGGGCACGACCACCTACGACCTGGGAGTCCCGGAGCTTCCGGCCGAGGCGGAGTTCAATGACCTTGTCGCCGACTATGGACGCCGCTTCGCTGAGCGCGTTGACACGATCCACGATCGCTGGAGCAAGCCGGTGCTCTTCTACACGATTCACTCACCGTCGAGGCCCCGGCCCGGCGATCCAACCGGCGAGCTATATCAAGCAGCGGCCTATGAAGCGATGTTCCGGCAGATAGCCGAGAGGCCGTTTGTGATCGGCTCTTTCAGTTGGGCGTTCGACATGATCGGAGCGTCGGAATTCACAACATCGGGCGTCCGTGGGCGGGCCTCGGAATCCGTGCTGGCGAAGTGGTACGACCTACTAGGGTCAGTCGAATGACAACTCCTTCATCGAAGCGAACCACTGTGCGTCGGGGCGCCGATCGCGCTGTCTACGACACCACCACAATCCGCGAGATACTCAAGGCCGGAATGGTGGCCCACATGGGAGTGCAGACACCAGATGGCCCGCTCGTTTTGCCCATGTCGTACGGGCTCGACGAGGCCAATATCTATTTGCACGGGGCGCTTGCCAATCATCTGCTCGGGAGCGGTGGCGGCGCCGAAGTCTGTGTGACGGTCACTCATCTCGACGGTCTGGTGATGGCCCGTACCCCGTTCAACAACTCGATGAACTACCGGTCGGTCGTCATACGCGGCGTGGCCACAAAGATTGTCGACCGTGAAGAGAAGCTCCGGGCATTGAAGATCATCACCGATCATGTGGTTCCCAATTGGGACATGGCGCGCCCGCCATCGGAGATCGAGGAACGCTCCACCCTCGTCGTGAGTGTTCCGCTCGCCGAGGCGTCGGCCAAGATCCGAACCGGCGATTCTGTCGATGAGACGCCCGACATCGAAGGCCCCTGGTGGGCCGGTGTCATACCCATCGAGACGGTGATCGGCGCTCCAATCCCCGCCGCCAACCTCCCTTCAGACGTGTCTCCCACCCCGCCCTACCCCACCCCACCGTTTTTGTGAGTCCAAAGTGCTGCTATAGCAGCGCGAAACGTTCACAAAAACAGCTGCAAGGTTTTTGTGAGTCCAAAGTGCTGCTATAGCAGCGCGAAACGTTCACAAAAACGAGAAGGCGGTGCGGAGTTCGGAGGTGAACAGTGCGGGTTGTTCCCAGGCAGCGAAGTGGCCGCCTCTGTCGAGTTCGTTCCAGTGGACGATGTTCTTGTAGCGGACGTCGGCCCAGCGTCGGCTGCACGTGATGATTTCCTTGGGAAAGATGCTGCAGGCAGTGGGGATGTCGACGGTTCCCTCACCAAATGACGAGAAGCTCTCCCAGTAGAGACGGGCCGACGACACGGCGGATTTGGACAACCAGTAAATGGAAATGTTGTCGAGAATCTCGTCCCGCGTGAGCGCATTCTCGGGGTGTCCATCGCAGTCGGTCCATGCCCACATCTTCTCGACGATCCATGCCGCCTGCCCGGCCGGAGAATCGCTCAGGCCGTAGCCGAGAGTCTGTGGTCGCGTCGCCTGCTGTTTGGAGTATCCGGAGTCCCACTTGTCGTAGTGGCCCAGAGCTTCGAGTGCCGCCAACTCCTGGGGTGTGGGATCGGTCATTGATTCCGGTGTGGGAGCGGCGATCGGCATGTTGGTGTGGATCATCCGACAGTGCCCGAGGTTCTGGCCGCCGATTGCGGTGGTGACGGCCGCGCCCCAATCGCCCCCTTGGGCCACGTAGGAGTCGTAACCGAGTCTCACCATGAGCTGGTCCCACATGCCGGCGATCGCATCGACGCCGGTTCCGGATCGCGTCGGCTTCGCGCTCCATCCGTAGCCGGGCATCGATGGCATCACCAGATGAAACGCCTGGTCGGCGCTACCCCCATGTTTGGTCGGATCGGTGAGCGGCTCGATCACTTTCTGGAACTCGACCACCGATCCCGGCCAACCGAAGGTCATGACCAACGGCGTGGCATCGGCGTGCGGCGAACGTACATGTTGGAATTGGATGTCGATCCCGTCGATTTCGGTGATGAAATTGGGGTTGGAGTTGAGCCCCGCTTCACACCGTCGCCAGTCGTAGCTGCTGGCCCAGTAGTCGCAGAGATCTCGTACGTATCCCAACGGGACTCCCTGCGACCAATCGTCGACCGCCTCGGCCTCCGGCCAACGAGTGCGCGAAAGCCGATCTCGCAAATCGATCAGATCATCATCAGAGACTTCGAAGGTAAACGGCCTGATTTCATCTTGCATTCACAGATGCTCGCCGCGAAGTTCGCTGTTCGCAAAACGCTCAGGGGCTCGGCGGCACCGGAAAGAGGCTGGCGTTGCCGACGACGTCGAACGGCACGGTGGCAGGTTCAGCGCCGGTTATGTCGATCAAGACCGGTGCAAGATTGACGACGTTGCTTCCGACAAACTGGATCCGGTTCACAACCAAGTGTGTGGGTGAGAACCGGATCGACGGAATCATCGACTCGGCCGGGGCCACGCCGGTGAAGTCGATCGGCATGGCGAACTCGACCACCCCGGTCGACAAATTCATTCCCTTGACCACCCAAGAATCTCCGACGAGAACGAAATCTCCGGTGGCGTCGTCGTAGGCCTGATCCGGACCCTCGGCCCACACCACCGTGTTGCCGTCGGGCGATAGCGCCGCGGCCTGCACCAGCGGAGGCGATGCGTAGGCCAAGTCGTCGGTGGGGCTCGGCATGGTGACAGGAGCGCCAATCTCATCGATGTAAGTGACTGATTCTGTGAGATCAGTCCACGCACTCACCACGGCCGTCCCGAAGTTGGACCACTCCACTGTTCCGACCCCGAATTCCGGTCCCCATGCGGCGCCCAAATTGACGACGGCAAACGTCTCCATACCGATCGCCAGAATGTCGCCGCCGTCGGGCATTGGGAAGTCGCCTTCAGCGACGATGACCGACTCTTCGCCGTTTACCACCTCGATGCCAAATAGCCGGTCGACTCTGGGGATGACCTCGCGAGTGCCGTCTTGCCAATAGTGGACAACTTCTCCGCCGCCAAACGGGTCGCCGGCCAGGTGTTCTTCGGTGACCGCCGTGAAGTCGCTCAAGAGGAAAGCTTTGCTGACTTGGTTCTCGGTGATGACCTCGACATAGGAAACCATCGTGCCGTCGGGATCCGGACCCACCGATCTAACAGTGTTTCCATCGGCAAGAACCAGAGTTGGGATCTGCAGGTCGGGAGCGATCGGTGCAACCGTCGTGGAGGGCGGAGCCGAGGTGGCGGGCTCGACCGTTGTTGTTGTGGAGGTAGTGGACACGACAGTGGTGGCCGGGGCGACCGAACTGGTTGACTCGGACACCGGCACCGTGGTGGCCGGGGTCGACGTCGTGGATCCGTCTGCGATGTCGGCCAAATCGAGCGAAGAACCGCCACACGCCGACGCGACCAACGCCAGTGATGCGACCAGGACCGAAACAACCAGATGTCTTTTCACGGGGCGATTGTAGGTTGCCGCGCGGCGCAGGTCATCGTCGTGCAGCAGCCAGGGGTAGACACTCCCGCAGTTGGTCTCCCGATTTCTTACCGCGTATGTTCAATTGACGACCACGAACGGAGATGAACATGCGGCGATCACTCTCGCTGGCTGTGGCAATAGCCATTACGGCCACGGCCTGTGGAGGCTCGAGCGGTAGTAGCGCTCTGGAGTCAGCGATCAAGGCTGAGACCGGGCAAGACGTAGATGTGCAACAGAACGGCGACGGGTTCACCGTCGAAACCGATGATGGCTCAATCACGTTTGGTGCCGACGGCGACAGCACCGACATCACCACCACCGACGCCGACGGCAACGAATTCAGCCTCAACAGCGGCACCGATGTGCCGACCGATTTCCCTCTCCCGGTGCCCGACAATGTCGACATCTCCTCGGCTACCACATTCGAAATGCCCGAAGGCACGAGTTACGGCCTGATCTTCGACTTTGATCCATCACGGGTCGACGAGATCTCAAATCTCTACAGAGATGCTCTCGAATCTCAAGGCTTGAACGTCGAGGGGTCCGGAAGCGGCACCGACGGTGAGGTGATCGTTGCCGACAGCGACTCTGTCGCGGTCATCGTGTTGATCGACAACTACGGCGAGTACTGGGAGGCCAGCATCTCGTGGACTCCGATGTAGTCGACGCGTCAGGCCGGAGGCAAGAGTGAGCCGTCGGCCACGGCTGCATCCAGCATCGCTTCGGCAACCTCCCATGCCTTGGTGAGCCCCAACGCGATGCCGCCATTGATCTTCTTGACCTGATCAGAGGTGATGCCGTGACGGTTCCAGCTGCCCCCGCCAATGGCAAGGTTGAGCATGAGGGGCTGAAGCCGGTCGCACGAGTAGGCAAACTTGGCCTCCGGTGTCTCCTTGGCCTCGTATTCATCCCAGGCCGATCGCAGATCGGCCCCCTCGGGATCAGGCAGCATGGCGAAGATCCGGTCGGCGGCTTCCTGCTCTGCGACGGCGACGGCAGCTCGAGCGTCGGCGTCGTAGATGAAGACGTCACCAGCATCGATTTCGACAATGTCGTGCACGAGCAGAATTTTCACCACCCGCTCCAGGTCGACCGGTTCGTCGGCAAACGGCGCCAGCGCAAGCGCGGTCATCGCCAGATGCCAGGAGTGTTCAGCCGAGTTCTCCTGACGAGTGTCGTCGGCCAACATCGTCTGACGCAGGACCGTCTTCAGTTTGTCGATCTCGAGGATGAACCGGAGCCTCTGCGCCAACTCCGCGTTGACGTCGGCCGCCACGGCCAACGCTGATTCTGCATCCATCATCGACTCCGATCTGAGGCCAGGTAGTTGGCGCGTGCCGCAATGCGGCCGGCTTCGATCGTCTCGCAGATCTCCTCGAAGCCGGCAATCGGGCCGAACCACTCCAACTCGTCGACGGACTTGCTCACCGGTGCATCGAGGGCGACCGTCGCAATGCGCCGAAACAGGTCGGCGTCGTCACGGTTTGAGGCGAGAGTCGCGGCGAGCTTTGCTGCTCCCCGTACATCGACATCCCAATCGGCAACATCGTCTGGCACGTTCTCGATGTGGACATAGCGACTCAGTACCGCGGCCGCCGATTTGGCACCCCAGCCAGGGAGACCCGGGAAACCATCGGCGGTGTCACCAACCAGCCCTAGATAGTCAGGGATGGATTCCGGCGGCACTCCGAATTTCTGGATCACGCCTTCCCGATCGAACATGACCTCACGACGTCGATCGAGCTGGACAACCCGGCCGTCGGCGCTGACGCACTGAGCCAGATCCTTGTCAGGGGTGCAGATGATGACCTGCTCGACGCGCCCATCAGCTGAGGCCATCGCTGCCCCGGCCGCCATGGCGTCGTCGGCTTCGTGGCGAATCTGGGGCCACACCGTGAAGCCAGCGGCGGTCAGCAACTGCTCGAGTTCGGGGAACTGGGCGAGTATGTCGGGGTCGGTGTCGCTGCCGTCCTTGTAGCCCGCATACATCTCGTTTCGGAATGATTTGATCAGCGAGTCGGTGGCGACTCCGATGTGAGTGGCGCCTCCCTCGATCATGTCGAGCAACGTGTTGAGGACTCCACGCTGCGCTCCGTGTCGCTTGTCTCGGTTGAATTTCGCGAAGTGATAGCGAAACAGTTCGTAAGTGCCATCGACGATATGGACCTTCATGACCGCCGAGCCTTCCACACCCGGCCGCCTGATGCGCCATGATGCCTTCGATGCATTTGCCGAACACGGGATTGCCAATAGAAGACGAGATCGACTCGGTGCGTGGCGCGCTTCGGGAGCGTGGTGTCGCAGTCCTTCAGGCCGAACCTGGCGCCGGCAAGACCACCGTCGTTCCGCTGAGGTTGCTCGACGAATTGTGGCTCTCGGATCGTCGCATCGTGATGCTCGAGCCTCGGCGGGTCGCGGCGAGGGCCGCCGCCCGTCGGATGGCGCGGCTGATCGGTGAGTCCCCTGGGGAGACGGTCGGCTGGGTCACGCGTGACGATCGTTGTGTCGGTCCGTCAACACGTGTCGAGGTTGTCACCGAGGGCGTGCTCACCGCTCGGCTTGTCGACAACCCGTCGCTGTCGGGCGTTGGGTTGGTGATCTTTGACGAATTTCACGAGAGAAGCCTTCCTGGTGACGCCGGGCTGGCCCTGGCCGTCGATGGCCGTCGAACCGGGCAACTCGGTGCCCGTCTGCTGGTGATGTCGGCCACGCTCGACACGGATCTCGTTGCCAGGTTCATCGCCGATGAAGAACACCCGGCGCCGGTCATCAACGCGCCGGGCCGCACGTATCCGGTCGAGATCAGGTGGAGGCCCCGCCGTCGACGGGATCCGCTCGTGCCCAAGGTCGTGAGGGCGGTGGATGAGGCGTTGACCGCGACCGGCAGTGTCCTCGTTTTTCTGCCCGGCGTCGGAGAGATCAGACGAACCGAGCAAGCCCTGCGAGCCGAATTGGGGGTTGACGGCCCGACCGTGATGCCTCTGCACGGCTCTCTTCCGGGCGCAGAACAGGACGCGGCGATCATTGACCGGGCCGAGCGCCGAATAGTGCTGGCCACCGACATCGCCGAGACGAGCCTCACCGTCGAGGGGATCGGATCTGTGGTCGACGCCGGCCTCAATCGAGTGCCCCGCTACGACCCGCGCACCGCAATGACTTCGCTGGCGACGATTTCGGCATCGCGAGCTTCGGCCGAGCAGCGGGCGGGTCGCGCCGGGAGGACCGCCCCGGGGGTGGCGATTCGTTTGTGGTCGAAGCTCGAACACGGATCCCGACCCGCATTTCTGCCACCGGAGATCACCCAGGTGGATCTGGCGTCCCTCGTGCTCGATCTGGCGCGGCGAGGCGTGATCGGCCGACTCCAGATCCCATTCCTCGAACCGCCACCAGAGAACGTTTGGGATGAGGGAGTTGCGCTTCTTCGATCGATGGGGGCGCTCAATGACGACGGATCATCCACTTCGCTCGGCGACCGCATGGCGCTCGTCCCAGCTCACCCACGTCTGGCCCGGATGATCGTGGCTTCCCGACACCCGTGGCTGGCCTGCATGATCGCCGCGCTGCTCGATGACAGGGATGTTCTTCGAGGACAGCGGAGCGACCTTCCAACAGACCTCGCCGAACGGGTGGCATTGCTGGCCGACCCCGAGCGCCAACATCGGGCCGCTGACGGCCGTGCCGTCAGATCGTCGCGCGATCGAGCTGGCGATCTGGCTCGCCGCCTGGGCATCGCCGAGGGTCCGATCGATCTCTCGGAAATCGGGGCCGTCCTGGCAGCCGGATTCCCGGACCGCGTGGCCCGACGCAAGTCGCGTGAACGGGGACGATTCGTGATGCTTGACGGCCGCAGCTTCAGAGTTCCACGCGGTGATGATCTGGCGGACGCGGCCGGTCTGGTGGCGCCAGATCTCGGCGGACGGCCCAAGGACCCCGTGTTGAGCAGGGGCGCACGTCTCGAGGCTCAAATCGACCACATCGTGTACGCCACACCGGATCTTGACGCCACGATTGCGGAGGTGACACGCGATTGGGGCGTAGCTCCATCCGTGGGTGGTCGCCACGACGGCTTGGGCACCCGCAACGCGTTGCTGTCGCTGGGCAACGGCACCTACTTGGAGTTGGTCGGCCCGGATCCCAATCAGCCCGACCCGTCGGGTCCCCGTCCGTTTGGGGTGGATGATCTCACCACTCCGCGGGTTGTCACTTGGGCCGCCCGCGTGCCCGATATCGATCTCTGGGTTTCCTGGGCACGTGCCCGCGGTTTCGAACCAGGCGAGCCGGTCGATATGCAACGCACCACTCCCAGCGGCGACGTGCTCAGGTGGCGACTCACGTTCCCGGTTCCGGGCGACGGCGTTTTGCCATTCTTGATCGAGTGGCCGGGCACGACTCCGGCCTCCACCTCCGCAACCGGTTGCGGGCTGATGGCCCTCGATCTCACCCATGATGATCCTGCCGTGGGGGTGAGAATCGGCGAACATGCTCTACCGGTCGAAGTCGGACGCGGGCCGGCGTCGATTGTCTGCACGCTCATGACCCCGAACGGTGTGGTGACGATCAGTAGCTGAGCGCGCCCTATTCCTGCACCAGTTCGATGAGAGTGCCGAACGATCCCTTCGGGTGGATGAATGCGATCGTGGTGCCTCTGGATCCGGCACGCGGCGCTGCATCTATGGCTCTCGCCCCTGCGGCAACCATCGCGGCGAGCGCTTCCGCACAGTCGTCCACGCGATAGCCGACATGGTGAAGACCTTCCCCTCGTTTCGCCAGAAACGTTGCGATCGGGGAGTCGGATCTGGTCGGCGACGTCAGTTGTATGTAGCTGTCAGCCACCTTGATCAGCGCCTCTTCGACTCCGTCTCGGGCCACGACCTCGCGGTGGTGTACCGTGGCCCCGAAGGCGGAGGCGTAGTAGTCGATAGCAGCGTCGAGATCGTTCACGGCAATGGCCACATGGTCAATTTCGGTGAGCATCATCGATGGAGGCTAGCTTCTCACCCCGAGTGGCCTTCCAAGACATGTCGACACAGACGTGTAAGTATTGGTGACGTCGGAAATAGGTTGTCACCCTGAGTGAAGGAAACGAGACTGGACCGGATCATGGATCTGACCCCCGAAAAACTTGAGCTTGTCGAATTCAAATTGTTGGATGACGGCGGCTTCGCACCCGATGAGGTGCGTGCACTACTTCATCAAGTTGCCGAAAAATTGCGCAGTATCGAACGCGACGACGTGAGAGATGTGGCGAGTTCGGTTTCCGCCGTTCTTGATCAAGCGGTCAAGTCGGGGGAGGAGATCGTCTCAGGGGCCAATTCTGATGCCGACGCAATACGCAAGGCCGCAGAGGCCGACGCCGCGAGGATCAACACCGATGCTGCGGAGGTGGCGGCAAAGACGATCGCCGAAGGCGAGAAGGCGGCGGCAGACGAGATAGTTGCCGCGCAAAGCAAAGTCGATCAGATGATGGCCGAAGCAGATTCCTCTGCCCGGAAGCGGTCGGCCATGGTCATTTCGAAAGCTCAGCAACGTCTCGACCGCCTTCTGGCAGCCGAACGCGACGTTCACGACAGGGTCACTGCCGCCCTTGACGACATCCACCAATCGTTGGCGAAGGCCGGTATCGACCAGTCACGAGAACTGGCGCTCACGGTGGAGGACCCGGAGATCGACGATCCGGCCGCGGCAGCGAATTGGGCCGACGACGCTCCGGTAACCGACATCATGCGCGAGTCGGCCTGACGTTCTTGTAGGCAATTCCCTCACTCTCGGCACCATTTTCTGTATACAGCAATGTAATGGTTGTAATGTTGTCGTCATTATTGTAAAGTAATTGCAACACGGAATCGAGATGGGCTTGCCCACCAAGAGACCGAGATGAAAGAGGCGTCGCCTCTATCTGCCGGATAATCCATACCGCCCGCGCCCGGCAGGTCGAGATGGCGCCTCTTTCAGTTTTCGCCGTCCGTCAATGTCTTGCGGCCCTCGAGGGCACGACCCAACGTGAGCTCGTCGGCATACTCGAGATCGCCTCCCACCGGCAGGCCGCTCGCAATCCGCGATACGCGAATGCCCATTGGCGCTAGATACTTCACGAGCAAGCTCGCCGTTGCCTCACCTTCCAAGTTGGGGTTGGTGGCGATGATCACTTCGTCGACATCCTCGACCCCCACCCTGGTCATCAACTCCTTGATACGTAGTTGTTCCACGCCGACGCCGTCGATCGGACTGAACGCGCCTTGGAGCACGTGGTATCGACCCCTGAATTCCTGGGTGCGTTCGATCGCCACTATGTCCTGGCTGTCTTCGACCACACACAAGATCCGAGATTCTCTCCTGGAGTCGGAACAGATCGCGCACTCTTCGCCCCCCTCCGAGAGGTTGAAGCAGCGTCCACAGAAAGAAACCCGCTGCTTCGCTTCGACGATGGAATCAGCCAGCTTCAGAGCATCGTCGGCGGGAATCTTCAAGAGATGAAACGCCACCCGTTGTGCCGACTTGGGACCTATCCCGGGAAGCCGACCGAGTTGATCGATGAGCTCCTGTACAGAGGTCGAGTAGCTCACTGAGAACCCGGGTCGCCAATGCCCAAAGCACCCAACCCGCCAAGACCCGCGTCCGACACGGCACCTTCTTGACGTCGACGCAGCTGACCTGAGGCGTCGCGCAATGCGGCCAGCACGAGATCCTCGAGGATCGTGGCGTCGTCGGTGTCGACCGCCTTGGGATCGATCGAAATGCTGTGGAACTCGAACCGCCCGTCGACCTCCACTCTCACGAGTCCGCCGCCTGCGACACCTTCCACCACCTCATCGGCAGCCGCCTGGGCGTCGGCCATCATTTTCTGGGCCGACTGGAGTAGCTCTCCGAGATCGGGCACTCCGGCACCGAAGGGATTGTCTGGCTGTTGGTCAGTCATCGATTTCTTCCTTGGGTTCTGCGAGAAGTTCTGCGCCTGGAAATGCCTGGCTCAATTGATCAAGAAGTTGATCGTCATGGGCCGGCGCGTCGACAAGATCGGTGAGATCAACTTCGTCGGTGGCGTCTGGTGTGGAATCAACCAGCGCCGACCAAAGTCGGCTCAGATCTTCGGGAGTTCTCGTGCCACCCTCGGATTTGGCGCCGAGCAGTTCGTTGGCCCTGGCGATGACGAAATCACTCGTGAGCCCAAGGTGACTCACTGCCATTCTCACGACTTCGCCGGGCGACGTTGGCGCGAATCCGTCGATTTGAAACGCCGGTTCCGGCGACTCTGGAACGGAGGGTGGAACCACCGGGGGCGCGGGGGCACTCGCTGAAGACGGCGACGTGGGAGCAGGCTCCGCGGGGCGCCCCGAGCGACTCTGAGAAAGTTGCCGCCGTGCTGCCGCTGCCGGTCCGACCGCCTGCGGCGGGGGATCTTCTGCGCCGACCAGAATCTCCGGCGCAGGCTCGACTGGCGCAGGCTCGACTGGCAGCGCGACCTCGGCAGGCCGTGAGACCTCAGGTGGCCGCGGGACCTCGGGTGATGGCTGCCTGACGGTCTCCGCGCCTGAATCGAGGCGTCGCTCGAGCTGCTCGATGCGTTGCGTGAGGGCGTCTATCGACTGATCGGACTCGACCCGGCATATTCGTACCAACGCCACCTCGAGAGAGACTCTCGGGTCGGGGGCCTGACGCATCTCGATCAGTGTGGTCCCGATGATCTCGAGTGCTCGAGTGAGGACCGCCGGTGTTGCCTTGCCGGCGAGCTCTTCGGCGCGCTGCTTGGCCCCACCCGACAGAGTGGGTGGCGGCGCCCCCATCGCCACGAGAAAAGCGTCGCGCAGCGCCGACACTGCGCTCTCGCCTATTCGCCGCGGATCCGCGCCGCGGCCCGTGGCATCCACCACCGCAAGAAGTGCCGCCGCGGAATCTCGTGAGACGAGCGCTTCGAGCAGGTTCGGCGTGGAAGTGTCGATCTCGACGAGTCCACCTGCCGCCACCACGCCGTCGAGGGCGGAAAGCGTGTCTCGCACCGATCCCCCGCCGGCCTCAATCACATGGTCGATGGCCGCATCGTCGACATCGAGCCCGGCATCATCCACTACGAACCGGACATGTGCTTCCATCTCCTCGGCACCGAGAAGATTGAGTTCGAAGACCTGGCAACGGCTGCGAATGGTGGGAACGACCTTGTGGGGTTCGGTGGTCGCCAGAACCCATGTGACATGTGGTGGTGGCTCTTCGAGAGTCTTGAGGAGTGCGTTCTCGGCACCAGCGGTGAGCATGTGGGCCTCATCGAGGATGTAGACCTTGGCCCGGCCGGGTGTGCCGAGATTGACTTTGGCCAGCAGATCCCGCATGGCATCCACGCCATTGTTCGAAGCCGCATCGAGTTCGTGCAGATCAAACGAACGGCCTTGTTCGATGGCGACACAACTTTCGCATTCACCACAGGGCTCGCCGTCGGCACCTCGGTTTTCGCAGTTGAGCGCCTTGGCGAGCACCCGGGCCGACGTGGTCTTGCCGGTTCCCCGAGGCCCGTGGAGCATGTAGGCGTGGCCCACTTCATCCTTCACAACGGCATTCTGAAGGGCGGCCACGACGTGGCGCTGACCCTTTATCTCGGAGAATTTCTGGGGCCGGTAGCGACGATAGAGCGACTGATATGCCATGCGTGTCCGACTCTACCCGCCACGAGTGACACGGTCGCTGACAACAATGCGGACGCGACGGCGCCCGTTCCCGGGAGTGACGGCCAGGTGATCTGCGGCACACGGAGTGGTCCGCTGAGAGCTGCTGCCTTCCGGCCCTGACCCGGTTCACGGGACCCCGTTGCACAGGACCCGACCGCCACACCCCGGAACGGGCGTCGCATATCTCACGATACCCTCATGGTTCGATTCCCGCTCCGGCGGGGACCGGGAGGGTTGCCAGAGCGGCCGAATGGGCACGCTTGGAAAGCGTGTGAGGTGCAAGCCTCCGTGGGTTCAAATCCCACACCCTCCGCGGCTTGATATCGCCACACTTCGAACCCCCCGAACCCACGGTTTGGGGGGTTTGTTCATGTCCGCAGGCCCGGGGCGAGTTTCCGCACCTCACGTTGTCGACATAGCATCGCCGCCATGAGCAGCCTCCTCCCCGACCACGGTCGACCAGCCGACGACGTCTTTGCCGATCAAACCGCGTGGCACCACGAAGACATCGACTGGCGAGGTGGCAAGGCCTTCAGCCTCGTATACAACGCCGATGACCCGTCGCTGGAAGCGCTCCAACATCGAGTAGCCGACGCCTACCTTCACGAAAACGCCCTCAATCCGTTCGTGTATCCGAGCTTGGTGCGCATGGAGGAGGAAGTGGTGGCGGTGGCCGCCGGCCTGTTCGGCACCGACCCCAAGGCCGGCACCATGGCCGCGGGCGGAACAGAGAGCATCTTTCTTGCGGTTCACACCGCGCGAGAGCATGCAGTCGGCCGAGGCATCACCAACCCCGGGATCGTGATCCCCTCCACCGCTCATCCGGCGTTCAGCAAGGCCGTGCACTACCTCGGAATGCACGAAACACGTGTGCCTGTTGGCCGCGACCTCAAGGCCGATCCCGAAGCCATGGCCGCCGCCGTCGGACCCGATACTGCCCTCATTGTCGGATCCGCCCCCTGCTACCCGTTTGGCGTGATCGATCCCATTCCTGAGATCGCGGCGATCGCCATCGACCACGACACGCTCTGCCATGTCGATGCGTGCCTCGGTGGCTGGCTTCTCCCGTTCTGGGAGCAGATCGGTGAACCGGTGCCGCCGTGGAATTTTGCAGTGGACGGTGTCACCTCAATTTCCGCTGATGTGCACAAGTACGGCTACTGCTTCAAGGGTGCATCGGTGATCGTGTACCGCGACGAGGCCATGAAGCATCACCAGTACTTCCTCTTCCAGGACTGGCCAGGGGGTTTGTACGGATCGGCCACCACCGCCGGCACCCGACCGGCCGCGCCGATCGCCGCCGCTTGGGCAACGATCCAACATCTCGGTCTCGATGGCTATCTCGCCAAGGCCAGGGTGGTTCGAGACACCACCCGCAAATTCCAGGCCGGTATCGAGGCCATCGACGGAGTCCACGTCACCGGCAAGCCCCAGATGTCACTGTTTGAATTCGCCGCCGATGACGGCCCCGACACAACCGGCGCCATTGGAGACGTCATGGACGACCGAGGTTGGAAGCTCGACCGCCAGGACGGCGGCCTTCATCTGATGATCTCTCCGGGGCACGCCCGCGTGGTCGACACCTTCGTCACTGATCTGGCCTACGCAACCGCCAACCATGGAGACACTCGCGGGGTTGAAGCCGGCTACGGCGGAGTCATCTGACACGTGAATCGAAACAGACGGCTGACCTTGGTCGCCGCAATCGTTGTGGTGGAGGTGTTTCTCGACCAGCTCACCAAGTCTTGGGCCAAGTCCTCTCTCGATTCAGGTCGAGTCGTGAAGGTGCTGCCCACCCTCGAGCTGGATCTGGCGTTCAACAGCGGTTTCTCGTTCAGCACGGGGTCGGACCGTGGCCAGTTGATCGGTGTGCTCGTCATCGTGATCGCGGCGCTTTTGATTTGGCAGATTCTCCGTGAAACTCGCCCCGATCGCATGTTGCTGATGGGGGTGATACTTGGCGGGGCCATCGGCAATCTCATCGACCGCCTCTTTCGCGCCGACAACGGATTCTTGTCGGGACGGGTGATCGATTTCATCGATGTCACTTGGTATGCGGTGTTCAATCTCGCCGACGCTTTCGTGGTGGTCGGCGCCCTGGCCTTGGTGGCCATGGAAGTGTTGAATGACAGACAGTCTGCGCGTGACTAATGTCACTTACATGAATTCTGAACCTGTCCATCAATCCGCCACGGTCACTGTCGATTCGCCGTATGAACTAGCCCGCTGGCGGGCTTTCTTCCAATGGGTTCTCTACATCCCTCACGGCATCATGGTGGCCGCGATGGGAAACTTGTCCATCGCAGTTGCCGTGCTCCACTGGCTCGTTGTGTTGTTCACGGGAAGGGTCAACAAGGATCTCTACGACATCAACGCCATGATTCTTCGGTACGAGACGCGCACCAACCTCTACCTGTTTGGGTTTTCGGATAGGTACCCGCGGTTCGCGTTTTCGATGGGCGAATCTGACGATGGCGCCTATCCCCCGGTCGGTGTCGAGCTTCCAGCGGCGCCGGAGAGCGTGTCACGGGTGAAGGTCTTCAACGTCATTCTCGCCATTCCCCACTACATCTGGATTGGCCTCGTTGGCATCGCAGCAATGGTCGTGTTGGTCATCGCCTGGTTCGCGGTGATTTTCACCGGTGCCTGGCCGTCCGGCATGCGTGATTTCATCGTGCGATTCAGCGGCTACTACTCCCGTGTTTGGGCCTACGTGATGATGGTCGACAACAAGTACCCGAGCTTCAGCTTGAGCTGACGGTTGTGCGGCATCTTCAAGGATCCGCCAACGCATTCTGATCAACGTCGGGTCGACCCGGATACTGTCGACCCGTGGAGCAACTCGGCGATTCCGAATTCATGGCATTGGCGGTCGAAGAGGCAACACGAGCCACCGCGCATGGCGACGTGCCGGTTGGTGCAATCGTCGTGATCGACGGCGAAGTCGTCGCCAGTCGCCACAACGAGCGAGAACTCACCGGCGACCCGACTGCCCACGCCGAGTTGCTCGCGGTGCGAGACGCGGCGTCGGCCACCGGCTCATGGAGGCTCACTGGGGCAACGGTTTTCGTGACGTTGGAGCCGTGCCCGATGTGCGCTGGAGCTCTCTACCAGTCACGCATCGACCGGCTGGTGTTCGGCGCGGCCGACCAGAAGGCCGGGGCCTGCGGTTCGCTCTACAACTTGGGATCCGACCCTCGCCTCAACCACGAGTTCGAAGTGGTTCACGGCGTACTTGCCGACGAGTGCGCCACCTTGCTCACCAATTTTTTTGCAACTCGCCGAGGCTGATCGCTCGGTGTGAGCAGACCCCATCGGCCGCTAGCCTCGCCTACGGAAGGTTGCCAGAGCGGACGAATGGGGCGGCCTCGAAAGCCGTTGTGGTGCTTCGCATCACCATGGGTTCGAATCCCATACCTTCCGCCACTCGCCGCCGCCTGCCGGATCTCCGGTAGGCGGCGGTTTCAGTTTCGACTCCACTGATCCGTCAGGCCGCGTTCCAACCGCGTAGGACCGATTTCGCCGCATCGAGTTGCTCTCGAATCTCAGCGTTGTCAGCGCCGCTCCTGACGATTACCGCCGTGCCCAGAACAAATCCGAGCATGATGTTGGAGTAGTGATCAACGTTCGAGTGATCGATCTCACCCAGATCGGCCGCTCTACCAAATGCGGTTCGGAGCGCGGTCCTTATGGATGAGCGATAATTTCGTCCGATGGCGGCGACGGTGTCGTCACGCACGCCAAGTTCGGTGGAGGTATTGACGGCCAAGCAGCCTCGGTGCTCGCCGCCGATTGAAATTTCGCTCCACATGGCGTCGAGCAGCGATTCGACGTCGTCCAGTCCTCTCGTTCCTTGGTGGAGCAACTTCCCCAACATGGCAGTGCGGTCTTCGACGTACCGGCTCAACGCGAGATCGAACAGATTGTCCTTTGAGCCGAACGCGTTGTAGAGACTCGATTTGTTGAGACCCGTGGCCTCAACGATGTCGGAGACAGCCGTGGCCTCATAGCCCTTCTCCCAGAAGAGCTCGATCACGGAGTCGAGCACCTGGTCGCGATCGAACTCGCGTGGTCTTCCTCTTGTGGCGGTTTCGGATTGAAGCGTCATTGCTGCCTCCTTCGCTGTCCTCATTGGTGACCGTAGCACTGCTGATGTATTTCTGGACCAATCGGTCAAAAATCCCTTGACCTTTATGAACCATTCGGTACATAATCTTGGAAGTTATTGAACCACACGTTTCAGAAAGACGCAAGAGGCTCCTGATGACTTCCACGGAAATCAACCAACCAACCACAAGTCCGCCGGCGGAGAGAGACCCCCGGCGCTGGCTGGTCCTTGCCGTGATGTCGGTGGGGACTCTGATCGTGTTCCTTGAC
>CAZHMP010000040.1:0-22370 GCA_964533595.1 uncultured Acidimicrobiales bacterium
ACAAATCACCACCATTGGCAGAAACCCAACCAGACGGATCAAACACCGACACGTCACCATCATTTGAATCGGTCATATCTTGTCCCCCTCACTTTCCACTGATGTGTCGAAATAGATCTGCTCAACGAGACGTGCTGCAAGATCGCAAGCTTCCGCTGTAGAAGGATCAGCCAACGGGTCGGCCGCCATGGCATGCCATCTCGACGCTCGCTCTACGCAGTACCTCCGAAGATCTTCATCGCTGCAGGCTGGATCAACTCCGAGCCGTCGCCGATGTCCTTGCTCGGCGGTGAGCAGCCTCACCTCGGCGGCGTCGTCGTCACCAAGTCGAGTCTGGCCGCTGATCACCAAATGAAGTAGCCGTACGGCCGCCATCTCGGTGGTAGAGATTTCTATTCTCTCGATCTCCGATTCGAGCCAGTCAGCATGCAGACCCAAGTCCGGTCTGACAGCGTCGGCCAACGACCGGAGACCTCCCAGAACGCTTCTGGCGCGCAATACCCGCGCCCGTGGCAGGAACCGCTCTCCGATCACGGCGCGAAGGTCGTCCAGTCCGGACGCACGGACGAGCTGAGCGGATAGATCGGCGGCGGTTCGGACCTCACCTCGCAGTAGAGCGTCAAGAGCGAAGCGGACACCGAACATTCCAAAGCGATCGATCAGGTTTCGCCGCAACTCGACCGTCAGTGGGCCGGATTCGGGTTCCGCGAATCGGTCGACGGTGGCCAGCATCAAGTCCAGAACGTCACTCGATTCGGAACTGAGCAGACTCAATGCGGCAAACTCATCCTCCCGCAACGTTGTGCCCGTCTCGGCCAGCAGTCCGGCGATCGGCAGGATGGTCGCCACAAGACAGCCGAGCGTCTCGTCGGTTCGGTAACGAGCGGCAATGCGACGAGCCGACTTGAGCGAATCGAGCCTTCCTCCCCCGATTTCGTCGGCACGTGACAGCACGGCGATCGCATTGGCCGGCGAGGCATGAATGACACGCCGATCCATGAACGCATCGAGGAATTCGACATCGTTGCGATGCAGGTGCCGGAGCAGATAAATGACAGCGTCTGCACCGTCGGGTCGGTCGTCTTGGCTGGTCAGAAAATCCTCGGTTCGAGCCGAGTTGTCACTGTTGATACTTGCCAACCCCGGCGTGTCGACCAGAGTCAGGTCGTGCAGCCGCCGCGACGGCCACCCCACGTGAAGGCTCGAAATCTCGTCGGGCTGGGTGTCCCGCAAATCGAGTCGCAGCGCACCATTGCGCCGATATGTGACGCTTTTTCTGGTGCCACCGCGCAGCTGCGCCTGCACGGAGTACGTCGGCGCCTCTTCATACCAGGTGACAATTCGTGTGCATTCGCTGGCATCGGTCGGGGCGAGACGTTCCCCCACCAGGGCATTGAGCAGAGTCGACTTGCCGGCCTTCACCCGGCCGGCAATGGCAACGCGGAGTGGCCCGTCGAGTCGATCAGCGAGCGCCCGTGCCGTGTCCGACCAGGGTTTCGGCAGCGACTCGGCGGCCTGATTACAGATTTGTCGGGTCCGATCGGCGAAGGTCAATCGTCCTCCCGTTCGGCCCGAATCCGCTGCGGGGAGTTCGACGCCTGTTCTCGTACTTGGTCGGAGAGCCCATCCTCGAGCTTGGCGACGGCGTCACGGAGTTCAGCCAACTTCTGCGCTTCACGGTTCAGTACGGAAGCCCTCTTCAATCTCTCATCCTCATGGACACTGAGGTCTTTTTGAGCTTGTTCGGCGAGCGCATGCGCCGCTGTCTGGAGCTCACCGACCCGCGCTGTGAAGTGGTCGCGGAGAATCCTGGAATGCTCGCGCAATACGGTGGAAAGGTGATTCGCGATCTCCATCTGATAGCTCTCGACGAAAGCTCGCACCGACGATCGAGCCTGCTGACGTCTGGCCATCAGATTCTGCTTTCTCACCGCCCGCACTTGCTTTCCGGCGAATGCTGCGCCCAGAAGAAGGGTGACCGGATTTGAGAACAGGATTGCTCCGGCACCCAAAGGCAGGAGTCGACCGAGCATCCCGAACAGCAGGATTCCTGACTGGGCGCCCCGCATTGCCCCCATGGTGTTGCTGCCAACACGGCTCAGCCCAGAGACATCCTTTGGTGCCTCGAGCGAACCACCAACCAATTGAACGCCAGATTCGACTGTGCTCGCGATGTTCAACTCGAGATCGTCACGCAAGATCTCGGCAACCTGACGGGCCAGCGCATCAACACGCTCGTCCACCTCGGCGAAGAGGTCGGCCGTCAGTTGGACGACGTCTCGCTGCAGCGAGCCGGCAAGATCATCCCACTGCTCGGGGGTTCGAAGATCCTCTATCTGCAATCCGATTCGCTCATTGAAATTTCGAAGACTGGTGCGAAAACGGAAGGAAACCTCGCTGGAAATGTCGGTGATGCCATCGTTCATTGTCCGCTGCCATCTGCTCGCTGAATCGCGGACCTGCTGGAGTCGCTCGGCAGTTTCCTTGTAGTGGGCGCTCATGGCGGCGCCCGACTCTGGGTCGTTGAGAAGACTCAATTCTGCTCTCAATGACGATGTGATCTGCTCAAGGGCATCACCACATTCCTCCACCAGCCTTCGGGATGCTCCGATTCGACCCGAGTCGAGTACCTGGCTGAGTAGAAACTCGCGCAGTTCCGGGACGCCGCTCTCCCTGGTCAGATTGCTGTCGCTGCGTTGAAGTCCAGCGGCGAGGGCGGTCGCGGAGGTAGGAATGATCTGCGTTTCATGATTCGCGGATCGGAGGTGGGCGCGGTCGATCTCGGCGATCTTGCGCCACGACTGGTACAGGTCCGTCTTCGTCAGCGCGAGAACCGCCATCGGGCATTGCTTCGTGGCCGAGCGCAAATACTCGATCTCAGCGCGGCTCAATTCGGCAGACGCGTCGGTGGTGAAGACAACTGCATCGGCATAGGGAAGAAACGCCATCGTTGCTTGCGCGGCCGCGGCATTGAGCCCGCCAACCCCGGGAGTGTCGACCAGCACAATTCCATTCTTGAGGAACGGGTGGTTGATCGCTATGTCAACTCGGACGACACCCTTCTCGTTCCCGGGATTGCCTTTCTCGCCAACCCAAAGGTGAATTTCGTCCGAGGCAATGTCGTTGGTGCTCACCTCGCCATCGGCGAAGACGTGAACTGTGACCTTGGGGTTCGCACCGTAGCTGATGATCGTCGGTACCGCAGTGGCGAAATCGTCATCGACCGGGCAGATATCGGCGGCGAGCAAGGCGTTGACCAGAGAACTCTTTCCCTGCTTGAACTCACCGACCACACACACGACCGTCTCGGGATGAGTTGCCCTCTCCAAGCCGGCCTTCAACCGGGCAGCCAAGTCCGGCCTCTGCCGCCGTTCGGCGGCACGAGCGACCGACTTGACGAGCTCGGGTGGTGAGTGGGACAAGGGCCACTGCCTGCGGTTTCAGCTGCCACAGAATCTTTGCAATACCTCAGAAACTGCGGCCATTTGGTGGGTCTTGAGGCTGACAGCTACCCTAGTCACGCGTCGGCCGGTGGGTGATCTCGGAGAGTGCCCAGAGGGGTCAGGAGCGACTTCAGAAGTGACCTACACGCTGGGGATTGATGTCGGAACCACCTACACGGGGGCGGCAACAGCGCGTGGTGGCCGGGCTCGGATTTTCTCCCTCGGGCACGACCGTCCGGCGTCCCCGACCATGATCTTGGTACGTGAAAACGGGGAGATTCTCGTTGGGGAGCCCGCTGAGCGGCGGTCACACACGGAAACAACTCGGATGGCCACGGGCTTCAAGCGTCGAATGGGCGATACGGCCCCGGTAATGGTGGGGGGCACTCCCTACGGCGTCGATGCTCTGTTCGGGCATGTTTTGCGCTGGGTACACAATCTTGTGCTGGCTGAGGAAGATGAATCTCCAGAATCTGTCACCCTCACTCACCCAGCGAGCTGGGGGGGATTCAAGCTCGATGTGCTGCAACAGGCTGCCCGACTCGGTGGGCTGGAGTCCGTCGAGTTTCTGAGTGAACCCCAGGCTGCAGCCGTGCATTACGCGGCTGAGTGTCGGGTTGATCCCGGCGGAGTCTTGGCCGTTTACGATCTGGGTGGTGGGACCTTCGACGGAGCTCTGGTTCAGGCCACCGATTCGGGATTTGACCTGATCGGTCAACCAGAAGGCATCGAGCGTCTCGGTGGGCTCGATTTCGATCAGGCGGTGTTCTCCCACGTGGACCGGTCACTCGACGGCATGATCGACGGTCTCGATTCCTCCGACCCGACCATCAGGGCGTCTCTGGTTCAGCTCCGCACCGATTGCAGGCTGGCCAAGGAAGCTCTGTCGAGCGACACTGACACCCTCATCCCGGTGCTTGTCCCTGGTTTGCAGACCGAAGTTCGGCTCACACGAGCTGAGTTTGAGTCGATGATTCGGCCCCGGGTGGTTGAGACGGTCGATTCTCTGCGGCGAACACTCGCATCGGCCTCGCTTGATCCATCGGATCTCGGGGAGGTTCTTCTGGTCGGCGGATCCTCGCGTATTCCCCTCGTCAGCCAAATACTGGAACAAGAGCTCGGTAGGCCAGTGGTGCTCGGCACCAATCCCAAGTTTGCCGTTGCCATGGGGGCAGCAATTCAATCTTGGTTTTCCGCGGCGGCAGAAGCGTCGCCACCTTCACCTCCCTCCATAAAGGCGTCTCCACCGGCATCGTTGCTGCCCGCACCACCCGTGCGACAGGTTGAAGTAGCCCCCAAACCGATCAAGCAAAAGACAGATCAGGCTCAGAGATCCACCGTGCCGTTGGTTGCTGGAATCATCGGGGTCGCAGCCGTCGTGCTTGCGATTGTCTTTGTGCTGAGCAGAGGCAGTGGAGACTCGTCACCCGCTGCCGTCCCGGCAGTCGGCGAGGAATCGACTTTGGCGTCTGGGGTGACCACATCCGTTGATCCGCCCACGAGCTTGTCCACGTCAAGCCTTGCTCCGACCACGGCGCCCGCTCCAACCACGGCACCCGCTCCGACACAGCAAGCCGGCCAGTTTGCGGCAGTCACATCCGCTGACGGAACGCTCGTGGTGGAAGTTCCAACCGAGTGGAACGATGTCGACACCCTGCCGGTTGTTCTCATCGCCAGCCCGAGTCCACATGTTTCCGCGGCCGCCTCGATTACCGGCTACGCAGATACCTGGGACGAGCCGGGGATCACGGTGGCGCTCGTCGACAGCGTCGAAGTCGGCACGGCTGCCGATCTCATGAGCTTGGTGGCCCTGGGTCTGGGGTACGACTCCGATTGCACAGGCGGCCCAACGGAATCCTACGACAATGGGCGGGTCGTCGGATTGCAGTCCACTTGGTTTGCCTGCGGAGGTACCAACTCGTCAATCCGACTCGTTGTCGGAGTGGTCGACGCCGACTCCACCCGCTTTGTACTGGCCGGCGAACAGTTCACTGGTGCCGGATCGGTGGCGATCGATCACGCGTTGGCCACGCTGAAACTTCTGAACTAGCCCTTTGCAGTCAACGTTCGCGTGCTGCGTCCACCCCTGGTCATGGTCATCCAGTTGGAATGTGACTCAAGATCCTTGGCGTCTGCTGGCGATTCCATTTGAAGTTTCGTGTGCAGTCTTGTCATCACTGTTTGTTGGTGCCGTTGGCCCACATGGTGGATATGGGGGCGGCAGCGATTTGTTGGCTGAGCGGGTAGGTGCCGGGGCCGGTGTGGAGAACGACTCCGGCGATGAATCGGTCACCGATCCGGTCGCGGAGCCACTCGAGATGCCGTGCGTCGTGCAGCGAGGGTGAGCTGGTGGCCTTGATTTCCATGGCGATCACGCGTTGGCCGCCGATCTCGGCGATCAGGTCAATTTCGTGGCGGCCTTGTTCTTGTCGGAGGTGATATAGACGTGTGGGGTATTCAGCGAGGGCGGTTTCGGCTCGGATCTGGGCGGTCACGAACGTGTCGAGCACACGTCCGAGCAGATTGCCGTCGCTCATGACCGTTGTGGAGTCGATTCCGAGGGCACCGACCATCAGCGAAGAATCGAGGAGGTGACGTTTTGGTGACCGAACAAGACGTTTGAGCCGGTTGGACGACCACGACGGGATCTCGTCGACGACCAGCAGGTTTTGCAACAGCCGGTCATAGGCCAATGCGGTTTTGCGGTTGATGCCTGCCGCGTCGTAGAGGGTCTTGTCATCGACAATGCCGGCGGTGTTCAGCGCGTAGGCCTCGAGGTAGCGCCCCAGCCGCACTGGATCTCGGCCGGTCTCAACGCTGAGGGCGTCTCGGGTGACCATCTGGTCGACGTATCCAGTGAGCCATCGCCGACGGGTGGTGTCGCTGAGGTTGATCGATGCCCCGGGAAACCCACCGCGCAACGCGATTTCGACATATCCGCGCAGATCAGGCGAGTCGCCGCTTGCCGAAAGGTGGTCTCCGGCGATGATCCTGTCGATGAGAGGTGGCGAAGTGCACCCAAGACGCTCGCTGACGGTGAGCGGATTGATTCCCATGCGCACAACTCGACCGGTGCCCGGCCACGTTTGTGTATCGAGGTCGGCACGAATCGAGCCTGTGAGCAGGAACCGGCCCGGCCGTGTGTCATCGTCGATCGCCCGCTTCACTGCTCCGAGGACCGCGGGCACTTCTTGCCATTCATCGAGCAGAACCGGTTCGACAAGACCGCGTAGCGCAGCGTCGGGATCAGCACGAAACGCAGCGGCTTGCGCGTCGCGGTCAAGCCGCACAACCGTTGCCGCATGCCGCATGCCAGTCGTGGTCTTACCGGTAGCTCGCGCTCCGACGAGCAACAACGCCGGGAGTTCAGCCAAGAGCTTCTCGATCAGCGGATCGACAAGCCGTGGCAAATAGATGGTCACGCCACGATAATACCGATATACCACACGATATACTACCTATTTCCCACACGTACCAATACTGCTATTACGCATTCGGGCCGTAATCTTACACGAGAGCCTCGCTTTCTCGATCACCTCTGAGACGCGGGCGGGTGTCACTCTGAGACATCGAGGATCAATCCCAAGGTCTCGCGGATCTGTGTGAGCGTGGTCGCACCAATGTTTTCCAACGTTTGTTCAATACGGACAGTGGCAACAGCACGAACGACTTTGGCTCTCGCGTCCAATATCCGCTCAGCCGTCGCCACCCGAAGTCGGGTCAGCCTGTAGATCTGAACCGATCCGGTCCTGACGTAGACGCCGCACCGCTAGCGCAACAGGGATTACGATGCGGGCCCGCACCGTCCGCGGCTGTACGGTCGCCCTTGCGAGTTGATGTGACGGGTTGGGGGCGTCGAGCATGGACCAGGCAAACCGACATCTCGCGGTCCTCCTGGCGTTCGCGCTGGCGTTCGCGACGGTATCCGTCGTCGCTCAACCGGCCGGTGCCATCCCGGCGATAGGCATCACCCCGGGGCACGGACCGGTGGGCCAGAGCGTCACTGTTGACGGAACCGGGTTCACCCCCACCGTCGGTGGGCAAATCTCGTGCGTTCTCGTCTTCACTGCTTCAAAATTCGTTCCCTCCGCCAACGCCGCCGACATCGGTTCCTGCGCGGTGAATGACAACCGTTCACTGGCTGGATCGTTCGTGGTGCCGACAGTGTCGCCGGGGCCGTACTACATCTGGGCGTGCGTCGGGTCTCCCCCCGTCGACTGCTCATATGAGTTCACCGACCGCGGTTCCACGGTTTTCAAGGTCGATCTGACGGCTACCACCACCACCACCACCACGACCACCACGACCACCGAGGCTCCGACCACCACCACGACCACCACCACCACGACCACCACGACCACCGAGGCTCCGACCACCACCACGACCACCACGACCACCGAGGCTCCGTCCACCACCTCCGTCGCCCCGCCAAGTGGCACTCCGTTGCCTCCGCCGTCGATCGACCCGAGCGATTTACTCGACCCGATCCCACCGGGGTTCGGTCTGGGTGACGGTCAATTTGGCAAATACACGGTGCTCGATATTCCGTCTGTCGACGACTATTTGGTCCCCACCGCGATAACACCGCGCTGTGCGATTCCTGCTGATGCCACCATTCGCGACTTCGACTCGCTGGACTACGACCCAGTGGAGGGCCCGTGGCCAGAGTTTGTATTTCCCAGGCAAGCCCCCCGACGGGGCGAGGTAATCCAGCCCGAGGTCGGCACGATCAGCGCACCGAATGCTGTGCTGATCCCGACCCGACCAAACTATTCCGGAAGCGGGTACTCGGAGTACACCGATTCCGGCTCGGCCGAATCGGTGGGCTATATCGGAATGCATGTCGGCCTTGAGCGGGCCAACGATGGCCCGGTGACGGTGCGACTGATCGGGCAAAACCTGGGTGGTGACACGGTCGATGTCGATGAGGTTGTGCTTGGGCCGGATGCCTCTCCAGCAAGCACCTGCATGATCGTCAAGGCACAACCGGGCCAGAGGTTGAGCGGGTTCAACGTCGTGGCCTACGACACCGACCAGCCCATCATGGTCGACCGGGTGTTCACCGGCGATACCTACCCGGTGCCTCCGGACCCGGTCACCCTCGGAGTGGAGTTCGTCTCCCCTCGAGATTCTTCCGAAATCGACGCCGGACGTCCGGTGATATTGGTTGGCTGGGTCACAAGCCCTGTCCCCAGTACCGAGATTCGGGTGAAGATATCGAGAGCGACCTGCGATCCGGATCACCGTGGTTGCAGTATCGAGTTCCGAGATGCGGATGTGGGCGGGTTGGTCGAAACCGACACACACATGTTCAAGAAGATGTTCATTCTCACCGGGGTGCACCTCGATCCTGGCGAGAATCGTTTCACTGCGACTGCTACAGGGAGGGCAGGAACCGGTTCTGGCTCAATCACCCTGATTGGAACCGGAGGACCTCTCCTGAACGAAGTGGAGTATCGAGCCGCCATCGAGGGAAACGTCGACATCGTTCCGTGGTCGTTGGAGGTGACCCAAGCGATCCGCGGGCCACTCGAAGTGCAAGAGCCCGGGTCGACTGTGGTGGATGACTTTCCGCTGGTGGCCGCTAAGAAGACCGTGGTGAGAGGATACGCGGTTCAGCAGTTTCCATCCGGTGATCCTCCGAGAGATCGACGGCTGCCGATCACAGCGCGGCTCTACGGATTCCGCCACGGTGAGACCCTGCCGGGCTCACCACTGACCCCAACTTTCTGGGCACCTGAACTGAGCAATGTCGAACCCGGACCGGCGGCCGAGGCACAGATGCGGTCGACGATCCACCGTTCCTACGACTTTGTGTTGCCCGACTCGTGGACATCGGGAGAAGTGACATTGCGAATGGAGGTCAACCCGCCTGGCACCGGCACTTTCATCACCGAAGCACCTGGCCGTGACGGGCCTCTCAACAGCATCGCTCGCACGGTGACCTTTACCGAGATCGGCAGGGTGTCCGTTGCGCAGACCCTGGTCGACTATTTCTGGCGTTGCGATGCCGACATGCTGGATCTCTGGTACAGCCCGTGCTCAGCCGACGGGGTCGCGGCTGGCGATGTGGTGTCGGGTCAGCCGTCGGAGAGCGACGTGAGAGAGTCGATCACACGGTGGTGGCGAATGATGCCGGCGCCGGGTGCCTACCCGACCCTCGGGGTGTTCTCGACGATTCAACTGGCCCAGCAAGATGCCGTCCCGGCGATCGATCTCCCGGCACCGGTGCTCCGGTCGCTCTCCGGCCGCGTCGACTACGCCACCGCTGCGGCAGCGTTTCTCAGCCTCGACTGCGAGAGTCACGACAGTTACACCATGCTTCGAATGCCCAATATGCGAACCTTCGGAATGTTCGTGGTCCCGTGGGGGGCGCCAGTAGGTCGCGGTGGTGGCTGTGCCTGGGTCGGGGGCCACAAAGCCTTTCGGACCTCTCTGTCGTGGCCCACGATGGCTCAGGAAGCTGGGCACACCGCTGGAATGGAACACTCATCCAATGCTCATGGTGAGTCTGGCGGCGGAAGTGGGCTGCTGCGATGGCCCGGCGACCACGGCGAACTGGCAGCGTCACCCACATGGGGATTCGACACTACGGCCATGACGCCGGTGACCGCCGGTCGCGGCGGTCACGTCCACGACTACATGTCTTATGGGGCGTCGCCGAATTGGACCGCGGTCGGAACCTGGATACACATGTTCGAGGCGTTGCGGAGGAACCATTCCATCGGCGAGGATCGAGGCAGTTCAGCCTCTGCACCCGGTGGTCCCGGCACCGGCGGTCCCGCGGAGGGTGGCCCGGGAGATTCCACCCCGACACGCATCATCTCCGGTTTCGTCAACACCGACAGGCTGGTTGAGTTCGCTGACCCGATTCTCGGGAACGTTGGGTCGGTTCAACTCGGCAATGGGCCCCGGCTGGTGATGACCAACGCGGGTGGCGACATCGTGTTCGAGACGACGGCGACCAAGCTGGGAGGGGTGACCCACAGTGATGCCGAGGTCGGCTTCTGGTTCGAAGCCGAAGTGCCGCTCGATATCGAGGCTTCGGAGGTGGCGCTGTTCGACGCCTCGACCGGCGACCAATTCGCCCCCACAGGAGATCTCCAAGGCTCATCGGGCAGTGGTGGATTGTCCGGTGACATCGGTGTCGATGTCACCAGGGCCGACGACGGCCTGACCCTCTCGTGGACACCGCAGGCCGGCGTCAGATACCGCGTGGATGCCAGTCTCAATGGCCGTGAATGGATACCCGTCGGGCAAAGCGAAGGCGAACCGCTTGTGTTGCGAGGTGCAGATGTGGGGTTGGCAGGTGCCGGCTGGATGCTGCGTGTGCAAGGAACCGATGGAGTGGGCATCGTCTGGGGTTCGATCGATGGCATCGATTTCGGACAGTCCGAACCGTCGGCCACGATCGTCTCGCCCCGCGATGGTGAGCTGCTCACCCCCGGAATAGTTGCGGCGATCGCCGAGGTGTCGGTGCTCAACGAAGACACCGAATATCTGTGGCGACTCGACGGTGAACTGCTGAACGCGGGCCCGACGGCTCAGTTGCCGATCATCGAGCCGGGGACACACACTCTCGAGTTGACCACCACCAACTCGGCCGGCACCGATTCAATGTCGATCGCAGTCCTGGTGGGAGCCGACAACGATCTTGACGGACTGCCCGACGACTGGGAACGGGCGTTCGGTCTCGACCCAACTATCGCCGACGACGTGCTGAACGACGCCGATCTCGACGGGCTCACCGCTCGACAGGAGCTCGATCTTGGCACCTCGCCATCGAAAGCCGACACCGACAACGACGACTTCTCCGACTCAGTCGAATTCGAGGTCGGTACCGACCCACTGGACCCGACTGAGATGCCCGGATTTCTACCCGAACCATCAGGCGTCCTGGCCCCCCGAGTATCCGACGGCGATCTGACGTCCACAGATGCTCGACAAGCCGGCGCAAACAGCGGCGGCCTTCCGACGTTCCCACTAGCCGTCGGCGCGCTGCTCCTTACTGTGCTCCTGGCAACCGGCGCTTGGTTCACCCGTAGAAGAGCATGAGGTCGCGGGATGGGGTTGGCGACAGCCTTGTTGCTGGTGGTCGAGCGCGAGCGAATGGTTCGCCCCGTCATCAACCATTTTGTGGACCCAAGGAAGATTTGTTGGAAACACCAGATCGATGAGATTCAGGCGTCTCTTATCGGTTCAAGGCCGAGTTAACCCCGCCATCTCAAGACAGCTGTCGACGTCAACCACGGATCCAACGGCCGTCTGAGAGCGCAAACTGCTGGCCGCCACCGCATGCGCGAGCTCCAGTGCATTACGGATGGGCCAGCCTTCGTGTAGTGCATACAGCATTCCTGCGGCGAAGGCGTCACCTGCGCCGACGGTGCTGCCGATCCCTTCTGGGGGCACCGGGACCGACTTGCTTTCGAACACTTGCCCGTCCGCAGCCACACATATCGCACCCTCGGGAAAGTGAACTGCAACCAGTCGCATGTTTCCCTCCTCGAGAACTGCTTGAGCCGCCTCACGACACCTGATCCGATCCGTCTGGCCGTCACGAACGGTAGGAATGGCGGCGAGTCCGCCGATCTCATGGTCATTGACGATCAGGGTGTCGAGGTAAGCCAGACAGGGCAGGCACGCTTGACGAACTCGCTCCCCCTCAATCGTTACCAGTTCAACATTAGTGTCGAGACCAGCCGACTTCGCCTTTTTCAAGATCGTGACCCATCCATTCGCGTCTTCTTTCCACGGGTTGTCCAAACAGCGGTGAAGCCCGAGCAGACCAAGGTGGAGTACCCGGCAGTTCGTTGCCGAAAAGTCGAAGTGATCGGGGGTCAACAGATCGTTCGTACCCACATGATGAAAGAAGGTTCGTCTTCCGGTTGTGGTCACCGACATGACGTCTGTATACGAGGTCGCTGCCCCGTCAGTTCTATGCAACTGCGTCGTGTCGATCCCAATCGCTCCGGCTTGCTTGAGCAGGAAATCGCCATCGGAGTCATCGCCCAACAAGCCGATGGCATCAACTGGCATGGTCGAGTCGAGTTTGCGAATATCGACCCCCAGATTGTGAGCCGAACCACCTCCTTGTTTGTCGTTACCCGAAATTTGGGCGAGTTTCTCCTGTTCAGGCCAACGGTCGATGAGCTTGATGCGATCCACCGCCCATGAGCCACAACAGACAAATCCGCGTCGTTTTGTTGTTGTCACAGCAGCACAGGATCGGTGATCTTCAGATCATCTCGTAGGTTTCGTTGCGGATGTATGCCGTGTGCGTCGAGGTAGTCGTGATACAGCCGAACGGCCTGCTCGGGTGAGGATCTCTGCTCAATTGTCTCGCGGATGAGCCGGACGAGCTCGAGTGGTGCTTCAGCCAAGTTGATCTTCCGACCGAAGAGCGCGACGCGGGCTCCGGATTGCTCCGCCTGAAATACAAGTTCGAACGTGTCGCGCGTCGTGCCCTTCGCACCGCCGAGAATTCCCACGACAAGCCGTTCCGGGTCATAGGACGCCAGGTCGGACATTGCGGCCGGCCCATTGAACTGAATCTTCAGGAACAAAGGTGCGTCGCTCAAGGTGACTCCGGCGACAGCTTTGATGATCATGTCGTTGATGTAGTCGCCAAGTTCGGTCGCCGGAATTCCTATGTCGAAAGCGGGATTGAAGATTTCAAGGAAATGTCGAAATCCCCGCTGCCTGGCGGCACGGCGGAACGTTCGATAGGCCTCGAGGCTCGCTCGGTCGGCTTCGAGATCGTTCGAGAAGGTCATGGAGTAGAGGCCGATATTGCAAAGGGAAGACACCGCGTCGATGTCGGCTGTCGCGAATGGAGTGGACGGGGATGAGTTGTAACTGGATCCTCGTGCCATCCATATGTCGGTTGTGTCGTTCATCCTTACAGCCAGAGTGACGGGCGAATCCTCGAACACGCCCTGGTCGACCATGACCTCGGCCGAAGATGCGGAGAGCAACATCACGTCGACCAGACCCGACTGCGTCATCGCAGCTATGGCCTCCAAGTAGTCGGGCTTTGTTTTGAGGGTCCCGTCCGACCCCGGCCCGGGCGCCAAGAGGCCAAACGCCATATCACCATCTTTCGCGTCAGCGATGATGAAGTCGGTGGGAACGTATCGACCCGATCGAATACTTGAGAGCTTTCGCTCAAGATGCCTGTCTGGAATGCCCATGGATTGCGAGCGTAGTTCTGCGACAGGTCGGACGCCGAATACAACGCAGACCTGGCGACGTCGAAGGGATGCTCGCTGGCAGCGATGTGATCAAGCAGGTGCGGGGATCTCACCGGATCCACGAGCGATCAACGACACTGGAATGACCACTCGAACCGGTTCGCTGAGCCTTCCGGCAAGACGGTCGAACAGTAACGCGCCCGCCCTACGGCCTAACTCCTCCACATCCTGGGCCACAACTGTCAACCCCGGATCGATGACGTTGGCCATCACAAGATCATCGAATCCAACGATGGCAATCTCGTTCTGAAGCCCCAAGGCATGCAAAGCCTTCACCGCTCCGAGCATGATGTAGTTCTGTGCGGCGAAGAGCGCTGTGGGCCTCTCATTCACGCCGAGCCTCATCAACTCCACGACGGCCTTTTCGGCTGCACGCGGGTTGTGGACGTCGGTGATGAACTTGCCCGTCATATGGTCCGCCTTCTCTACTGCGTCAACGAAGCCGGCTCGTCGTTCGACGGCGGAGAACAGATCGCGCTGGTCGCCGATGAATGCGATGTGGCGGTGCCCACCGCGAATCAGATGTTCGGTCGCCCGTATGGCCCCGCCCCGGTGATCGCTGAGCACCACATCGCCGGGGAGACCTGGCTCACGATCGATGAAAACGACAGGTGTACCCCGTTCGATCTCTGCCCGCAGGGCAGGTGCCATCGAGGCCTGCATGTTGGCCGCCGGCACCACAACAAGCCCATCGACGCGCCGTTCGGCGAATGCACACACCAGTGCATCCAGGCACTCAACATCCTCTCCACTCGTTCCAGTGAGGATCAGACAGGCTTGCTCTGACGCCACCCGTTCCACCGCCTCATGAACGGCAACAAAGAATGGATTGGCCATGTCGGCATGGGCGAAACCGATCGTGGCCGAGCGCTCATTGCGACGGCGCAGCGACTTGGCCCTGTCATCACGGTGATACCCGAGTGCACCGATCGCCACGTGCACTCGATTGGCGAGAAGCGCCGAGACACCGGACTCCTCGTTGACGACTCGTGAGACGGTCTTGAAACTGACATTCGCCGCCTCGGCGACGTCTTTCATGGTGGGACGTGTCGTGCTCGACATAAGGATTCATTGATACCGCCGCTTGACAACGTTGTCAACGCGTCGGTAGCGTCCGATTGTTATCAGGCGAGCCATGTTGGTTCTGGCCCGACGACAAGTTGTGGCTTGGCCAAAGGCCGTGACAGTGAAACTCAACTATTCACCCTTGGAGGGACAATATATGTTCAAGCGCTTATCTCGTCGCAGTACGTTGGCGGTGTCCGCTGCTATCGGGCTGGCTCTGCTCTTGGCCGCCTGCGGCTCAGACAACTCATCCGACTCCGCGGGTGACTCGGGGGGTGGAGACAAAGTTTCCGTGTCACTGATCACCAAAGACTCAACAAACGCGTTCTTCGTCGCAATGCAACAGGGCGCCAAAGCGAAGGCAGCTGAGCTCGGCGTCGACTTGACTGTCGGCTCCGGCAGCAAAGAAGGCGATGACCAAGGCCAGATCGATCTCATCGAGAACGCCATTGCCGCAGGCCAAGACGGCATTCTCATCACTCCCATGTCGGTCAACGTCAATGACGCCATCAGGAAGGCTCGCGAAGCCGGTCTCTACGTGATCGCCCTCGATACGCCGACCGACCCACCCGACGTCGTTGACATCACGTTCGCGACCGACAACTGCCTCGCTGGACAGGCCATTGGCGAATGGGCGGCGGGCAAACTGAACGGCGAAAAAGCCGTCATCGCCCGATTGATCATCTTTGACGACCGGACAGTTTCGGTGGATTATTGCCGTGACAACGGCTTCCTCCGCGGCATGGGAATCGACATCGGGGACTTGACGGTCATCGGTGACGAGCCCAGCTCCGGCTCCTACACCACCGGCGCGGGTGGCGAGTACGAAATCGCCTGCATTGAGGCGACCGGCGCCAACGAAGAGGGCGGCCGTACTGGCATGGAAACGTGTCTGTCGAAGAACTCCGATATCAACGTCGTCTACACGATCAACGAGCCCACCGCGTTCGGTGCGGCCGCGGCCTTGGAGGCAGCGGGTAAGACCATCGGCGAAGACGTGCTCGTCGTGTCGGTCGATGGAGGTCTCGCCGGCGTGACGGCGCTGCAGAGCGGCAGCATCCAAGCCACATCGCAGCAGTACCCACTACGCATGGCCAGCCTCGGCCTTGAGGCGATCAAGACCATCGCTGATGGTGGACCACCACCGTCGAACACCTCGGCGGACGGAACGTTCTTCGATACTGGCGTGGCTCTGTGCACCGACGATCCATTGGACTCTGTCACAGCAGCGCCTCAGGAGACATCGCAGTACTGCATCGACAACGCCTGGGGCTAACACCCAGCGCTGTTGATAGAGAAATTATGGGGCAGCAGTCTCCGCAAGGAGCTGCTGCCCCTTAGAGTCACATGCAAACCACTGACTGACTGGAAAGGCACAGGTGGCCGCAACAACCGTTCCAGATCTGTCCGAGGAGTTCACGACCAAGTCCGGTCTCGTGCCCAGGGTTCAATCAACGCTGCACAGATACCCCTACTTGAGTCCTCTCTTCGTCCTGATCGTCGCAATGATCATCTTCACGCTGCTGAACGACCGTTTCATACGAGCGAACAATCTTTCGTTGATGACACAACAAACCGTCATCGTCGGAACCTTGGCCATCGCTCAGACGCTCATCATCCTCACTGCCGGGATCGACCTGAGCATCGGCGCCATCATGGTGTTCGGTCAAATGATGATGGCGAATCTCGCCGTCAGTTCTACAGCATCCAACGTGTCAGGCCTGGCGAGCTTCCCGGCACCGGCCGCGATCGCCGCGGGGGTCTTGATCGCCATCGCGGCAGGGTCTGCCAACGGTTATCTCATAGTCCAGTTCAAATTGCCACCGTTCATCGTAACTCTCGGCACGTTGAGTATCTTCACGGCGTTGAGTCTGATCCTGTTCAAAGCCCGAACTATTCAGGGCCCGGAAATGCCCGAAACACTCAAGGCCATGGGCACGGGATTCAAGGTCGGGCCATTTCAGGTGGTGACCGGCGTGTTGGTCATGCTCGCGCTCTACTCGATTTTCTCCTACATCCTGCGCAACACCGCGTGGGGCACCCACGTCTATGCGGTGGGCGATGATCCCGACGCTGCCGAACTGTCCGGCATCAGTACCAAGCGGGTTCTCTTCAGTGTGTACGTCGTTTCCGGCTTGATAATCGGCATCGCCGCCTGGATCACAATCGGGCGGGTTGGGTCGGCCAGTCCGAATGTCGCTCCAGACATCAACCTCGACAGCATCACCGCCGTGGTGATCGGGGGCACCTCGCTATTCGGTGGTCGGGGAACGATGATCGGCACGTTGCTCGGTGCGCTCATCGTGACCGTCGTCAAGAACGGCCTGGCTCTGGCCGGGCTTGATCAGGCCTATCGAGTTCTCGCGATCGGCACTCTCGTTATCGCCGCCGTGGCACTCGACCAGTGGATCAGAAAAGTGAAGGCGTGACCACGTTGGAGCCGATTCTCCGTGGTCGTGGACTGGTCAAAAACTTTGGCAGGGTCGTCGGACTTGGCGGGTCCGACATCGACCTCTACCCCGGTGAGGTTCTCGCTATCATCGGCGACAACGGCGCCGGCAAGTCAACCCTCATCAAGTGCTTCTCAGGAGCGCACTCGCCCGACTCGGGGACGATGGAGGTGACCGGCGTGCAGGTTCAGTTCAAGAACACCCACGATGCCCGCAAGGCCGGGATCGAAACTGTGTTCCAGACGCTAGCGGTCTCCCCTGCGCTCGATATCGCCAGCAACCTGTACCTCGGACGCGAGCTCCGCAAAGCGGGCTTCGTTGGGAAGTACCTCCGCACATTGGACCGCAAACGCATGCGTGCCGAGGCCGCGCAGCATCTGAAGGACCTCGGTATCGGCACAGTCCAAGACCTCACCCAAACAGTCGAAACACTCTCGGGTGGTCAGCGCCAAGCCGTTGCTGTAGCCCGGGCAGCTGCCTTCGGCAGCAAGGTCATTATTCTCGACGAGCCCACCGCGGCACTCGGTGTCCGCGAGTCGGCACGCGTTCTCCAGCTCATCCATGAGTTGCGGGAACGGGGAATGCCCGTAATCCTGGTCTCGCACAACATGCCTCAAGTGTTCGAGGTGGCCGACCGGATCCATATCCAGCGCCTCGGTCGTCGAGCCGCTGTGGTGACCCCGCAGTCTCACACCATGAACGATGCAGTTGCGATCATGACCGGAGCACTGACTGTCGACGAAGCCGACCAGGCGTTGGACCCGATCCGGATCCCGTCCACCGCCTGACTTCGGTTCAGGCGTGCAGATCGAGTCTTTGCGGGCGATCGATTGGGCCGGCCCGGTTGCAAGAGTGCACGGTGCCGATGTTGCCAACACCGATGATCCCAAATCCGATCGTCATGTGAGAATTTGCTCCACGGGAGCCGTACAACCGGTCCTCAATGACTCCAGAGCTGCTATCGCTGCCGCAAGTGATCGCACACCGTCGAGGCCGCTGACCCGCGGCTGGATTCCTGAGTAGATCGCGTCATCGAACGCTCGAATGGTCGTGAGATACACATCGTCGCGGTTCGGGATCTCGACGGGCGATCCGACGTTGCCTTTGTAGACGGTGACATCGCCGACGGGGTCACCCGTCATCGACATGAAACTGCTGATCGCACCTTTCTCGCCGAGAATGTCGAAACTGGTCGGCAGGTCGTAGTTGTCGTATGCATCATGTGTTTGGACGATGACATCGCTACTCCATTCGACAATCGTCATGACCGAATTCGGAGCCGCCGGAACGTCGGGTCCTTTCCGGGCTGTTGCCATGACCGTTCGAGCTTGCCCCCCGATGATCGCGGCGACGGCAGCCACGTCGTGGATGAACACATCGAAAACCACACCACCGCCGACGGGATCGTTGACCCTCCAACCACGTAAGTGCTCGGGAAGTCCGACCGCATGGCTCACATGAACCGCTCGGACCGCGCCGATCTCACCGGACGCCACGATCTCCTTCATCGCCATGTGCGCGGGGGCAGAGGGAAGGTGGTGATTCGTTGCCATCACAACACCGGCAGAATCACAGGCGTTCACCATGGCCCGGGCATCTTCGAGTGTCAGCGCCAATGGCTTCTCGGCCAACACATGTTTGCCGGCGCGAGCCGCGGCGATCACCTGGTCGCGATGCTTATGGTTATGAGAGCTGACATACACCGCGTCGACATCGTCGCGGCCGACCGCATCCTCCACCGATGTAACTGACTCAGCTATGGCGTGCCGGTTGGCATACTCGCCGGCCCAGTCCGAGCTACCGGATTGGACGACACTGATCTTCCCGCCGTGCGCACGAATCGCGGGGATGACCCTGGTAGCGGCGATGTCGCTGGCCCCCAGGATCGCCCACCTCGTGAAACGTTCGGTCTGATCAGATGGGGCCATCTTTGGATCATTCCACAGATCAGACGCTTCGTACCTTCTCACACCTCATCTCCGAAACAGCGGTGTTCGGCGACCCCGAACCTTCCGAGTACCATGACCCGGCAGGTACGTCATCGGAGAGGGCACGTCGTTTATCAATGAAACCGGTCTTGCTTCCGCCAAACACCTTCGACCATTTCTACAGAGGTGGTAGACGCATCGCCAAGCTCCGTAACTCGACGATCGGCACACACCGACCTGAGGAGTGGTTGGGATCGGTTGTGACCCGATTTGGGCAATCAGAAACGGGGCTAACCGCGCTTGGCGACACAACGCTTCGGGCCGAGATCGAGGCAAACCCAGTCAATTGGTTGGGCGCCGAGCACGTGGCCCGCTTCGGCCCCTCGTCAGGCGTGTTGGTCAAGTTGCTCGACCCCGCACAGCGGTTGCCAGTTCATTTACATCCAACCCGGCGCTTCGCGCGTGAACATCTCGATTGTCCTTATGGGAAGACCGAAGCCTGGGTCATCCTCGACTCCAAATCTTCCGGCGGCACGGTGTTCGTTGGCACTCATAGAGCCGTTGCCCGAGAGGAATGGGCCGACCTCGTCGAGGAGCAGGATTCAGATGCCATGCTCGAGTTGCTCCGCCCAATCACCGTTGGTTCCGGCGACGCCATCCTTGTTCCGGCCGGCACGCCACACGCCATTGGTCAAGATCTTCTCGTTCTGGAACTACAAGAGCCGACCGATCTGTCGATATTGCTCGAATGGCGTGATTTCGATATCGATGGAGCAGCCGACGGCCACTTGGGCCTGGGGTTCGACGTGGCGATCGGTGCCATCCGTCCTGACGCCTTGAGCGATGCTGATATCGAGCGACTTGTTATGCGAGCAGTTTCATCCAACACTCGAAACGAAGACGCGGTCGTCTCGGTCATGCCCACCGAAGCCGACCCCTACTTTCGAGCCTGGGCAGTCCACTCAACCGTCCAGGCCGCGCTTCCAGATGGTTTCGGAATTCTACTCATCGTCGATGGTGACGGTCAGTTGGTTCACGGGTCCGGCTCGATCAACGTCAGCCGGGGGGATGCCTTCGTTGTTCCGGCGGCGGCACATCCATGTGCGCTTGTCGGCACAATCACGGGCTACTTCTCCCAGCCTCCTTCTCCCACTTCCGCAGAACCCCGCGAATGGGACACGTCTTCCTCCCTAGGGACAGCGTGAAACCTCAATGCGTGAAAACGGCTTCTTTGGCGGATTGGATCCGCCGAGATGCAGATGGGAGCGCTCGCTATCTCTTCGGAATCGCCGGGCCGCCGGGAAGCGGGAAATCGACCATCGCCGCAACTCTCGCAAATGAGCTCGGTGCACCAGTCGCTCCGATGGATGGATTCCACCTGCCGAACAGCACCCTGGATGCGCTTGGATTGCGGGGAGTCAAGGGCGCTCCGGAGACCTTCGCAGCTGACGAGTTCGCACGCGTCATCCGGCGACTTCGAACCGCAACAGAAGACGTCCTCATACCCGACTTTGACCGAATTGCCGACGAACCACGCCCCCACCGCATCCGGTTACTCTCGACCGAAAAAATCATAATTGTCGAAGGAAATTATCTCCTCCTGGACCGCTTTCCGTGGTCGACGCTCCGAGCCTCTCTTGATGCGGTCGGATACATCGATATCGACCCTGACGTAAGGGTCCAGCGTCTGGTCGAGCGCCATGTGCGGTTTGGAAAGACACCCGATGCGGCCGCAACATTCGTCCGTGAATCCGACGAACGCAACACCCAAATCATCGAACAGGCACGACACAGGTCCGATCTCTTCATCGAAAACGCGTCGTAGACCAAGAATACGACAGACCGGTCGACAGATCGCTCGTTCAGTCACCAACTCCACTGAAATTTCTCTTGGCCCATCGCCGAGCCGGCTACTTCGTCGGGGGGCTAGGTAGTCGTCACGGCGGGTTCGTACCGGTCGTGGTGGGAGCCGCTGTGGTCGTTGGAGCAGCAGTGGTCGTTGGACCAGCAGTGGTCGTTGGAGCAGCAGTGGTCGTTGATGTCGGTGCCGCCGTCGTGGTGGGCGCCGCGGTGGTGGCAGGCGCTGCAGTAGTGGCAGGCGCCACGGTGGTGGGTGGCGCGATCGTGGTGGTGGGTGTCTCGGAGATGGTGATGCAACCGGTCGAGCCAAGCGCTTGTCTGGCGGCCTCGGTAGCGGCCTCGGTCTTGGGTCCCCATGCTCCATCGACCACCAAGCCGGCGTCGTAGTCGGCGTTGAGCGTGGTCTGCCACTCCTTCACCTGGTCGTGATCGGCTTTGTTCACGTCGACGCATACCGGCACAGGCAATGTCGTTGTGGTGGGTGCCGCTGTGGTGGTCGTGGTGGTGGTGGCCACAGTGGTTGATGTGGTTGTGGTAGTGGTGGCGGACGAATCCGATCCGAAAACGCCGCATGCGCTCACGAGCAGCAACACCGGTAAACACTTCCACATGAGCCTCATGGCTCACCCCCCATAACTGCAGCCACGAACGGATCGCTCGGAGTCTTTCATCCGCTGGTCGGAATCAACAAGACGCAGAGCCGATCGGATGGTAGTACAGCCGGTTCATTGGTGTAGGTGTTCAGAAAAGTTGCGCAGCCGTGTGTGACTGACATCAGGCGCTGTGACATACATGAGGCATGAACCCGACTTCTTCGGGACACCCCGTCACCACAGGACTCGCCAAGATCACCCGGGCCATGGTCCTGACCCTGGCAGCGATCGCCGCTACGACTCTCGTCGCTTGTGGAGGCAGCAATGATGCCGTCCACGGACCGAGTGCCTGCCCGGGCGCCTCCAAGATTACGAACACTCTCGAGCTCATGATGAACGACAGCGACGTTTCCGTGATGCACGAGGGACATCCCCACGGTGTGCCTGACTCCTACGACTGGTACGGCCATCCGACGCGTCACGAGCTGACCACCATGCCGGACCAACCGTTGAGCACATTCCACGCGATAGTTGGCTGGGGCCAGGTGTACGAGGAGGCAGGCGGCAGCCGGTCGACCAACACCCGCGTCCAGATCAGAAACCTGCAGACTTGGTACCGCCTGAAACAATCAGCGCTCGCTCCCGGCGTGACGCAGCAGTGGATCCTGGCCGACCCCGGCGTTGCTGATGAACCTGATGCCGCTTGGTACGACGAAGATTTCGCCGCGGACGTGAACCGCCCGTCGGATCACTACCCACTTGACGAGTCGCTGGGAGGGGG
>CAZHMP010000041.1:0-21524 GCA_964533595.1 uncultured Acidimicrobiales bacterium
GACCCGCTCGTCGGATCCAGGAAATAGAGAGGATCGTCGATGATGTCGGGGTCGAATCCCTCCCGAACGGCATCCACTTTTCGATATTTCAGCGTTTCCGTGACATCCAACGCCGACCCGATCCGCAAGAATTTCGGCCGGGCATACGAGGGCAGGCGAGCGGTTGTCGCATCGCCGAATTCACTCAGATCGAAGCTGGAGTCGATGACAACCATCGCCATGCCGGCGCGGCCATCGTGGCCGGGCACCTCGACGCCATAGACATTCATCTCCAGCAGTCCCCGACACGAGCTGAGAGATTCGGAGACTTCGGTGGTTGAGACGTTCTCGCCGTTCCATCTGAACGTGTCGCCGATGCGGTCGACGAAATAGAAATAGTCGTCTGAGTCGCGTCTCAGTAGATCTCCCGTGCGGAAGTACGCGTCTCCTTCCTTGAAAACGTTACGCATGATCTTGGATTCCGAAGCCGCCGAATCGGAATACCCTTCGAACCGGGCGGCCTTTGTGATCTTCCCGATCGCCTCTCCCGGCTGGCCCACTTCGGCCTCCACACATCGGCCGTCGTCGCCTCGGACTTCAACCTGGTTCTCGGAATCGTGGACAATGAGGTGGACTCCCGCGGCTCTACGCATCAGTGAAGTCGAACGGCCAATCGAGCCGACCTTGTCGTCGAGATTGAAAAACGTGACGTTGCCCTCGGTGGCGCCGTAGAACTCGACGATGTGATCGAGATTGAATCGATCGGCGAACTCCTGCCAGATATCGGGGCGCAGGCCGTTGCCGACGCAGACCCTGATTCGATGGCGGCGCTCATCGGGGTGAGGGGGCGAGTTGAGCAGATACCGGCAGAGCTCGCCGATGTACTGAAACGCAGTCACGTCGTGGGCTACGCAATCGGACCAGAATCTCGAGGCCGAGAATTTTGGCGCGAGTACCACGGTTGCCCCGGACACCAAGGCACCCCCTGTGGCCATCACCCCGCCGACGGTGTGATAGAGGGGCAGCGGTGAGTAGACGTTGTCGTTGCTGCGGTATCCCGCCATGGCCTTTGCTGCGTTCGCCACCGCCATGTAGCGCATGTGGCTGAAATTGGCGGCCTTGGGGAGGCCTGTGGTGCCGCTCGTGTAAATGAAGAAGAGATTGTCGTCGGTGGTGAGTCCGTTTCGAATGCCGCTGTCGAGTGGGTGTGGCGACTCGGCATCGACGGCACGGTCGAAATTGGCGCCGCTCCCTCCGGTGAGCCAAATGGTCGGGCGGTCCGGAAGGTGCATCGACACCTCGTCCCAAGCGTTCTGCAAATCGACGTCCGATATGAGGTGGTCGGATCGCGCCAATTCGACGCTGCGGCTGAGGGCCTTGCCGGTGAGGTTGTTGTTGATGAGGGCGGTGACCACTCCCACCTTGGCCAGCCCCAGCCAGTGGGCGATGTACTCGGGGCGATTGGCGCCAAGAAGCGAAACCACGTCGCCTCGATGGATGCCCTGGCCAAGCGCCCATCGGGCGACACGGTTGGCACGACGGTCCAGCTGGGCATAGGTCATCGAAGCTTCACCCATCACGAGCGCGAGGTCATCGGGTTGTCGGGCAGCCGTGGCTTCGACCGAGTCCACGATGGTGTGGGAAGTCCCGGGCCGGGATCGCAGGAGTTCGGGGGCCAGTTTCGAGATCATTCGAGCGATCCTGAGGTCGCTCGAAGCAGCGCCGAGCCGTGGCAGTCTCAACGGCACGAGCAGGACATGCTTGTCGAGCGTCGCGGACCCACCGTGCCCTCGATCATTCAGTGTCCGCGTCGACAGCCGCTTCCAGAGCCTCGAGGGCCTGGCCGAGATGGTCGACCAACTGCCAGATCTCGGGAACAAGCTCGCGACAAGCCACGAAACCGAAATCAAGTCGCCCGTCGTAACTCTGAACCGTCATGTTGAGGCCAACACCATCATTGATGGCCGATACCGGATAGTTGGCAACGAGCCGGGCGCCATAGCCATACAGGGGGAGCTGGGGCCCGGGTATGTTCGAGATCACCACATTGAACGGCAGATCGACGATCTCCGCCACTGCGGCGCGAGCGATGACACGAGATGCGCGCGCCGCGATGGCCGGAGCGGTGAACTGGGCCAGATCCTGGAGAATGTCGGCCGGCAGGGCCTTGTGTCTCTCCTTGGCGACGCGCATCGACTCATGAATCGCAAGCAATCGCTCGACCGGATCCTCGATGTTTGTATGAAGCGAGGCGGTCATCGACGCCACCTGATTGCCGAATGTGCCCGATTGCTCGTCTGTGCGCACCGACACCGGAACCATCGCCACCAATGGCGAATCCGGCAGCTCGTCGCGGGAGTCGAGATATCGGCGAAGCGTTCCTGCACACATCGCCATGATCACGTCGTTGACGGTGACACCGAAAGCGTCTTTGACAGCCTTCACCCGATCGAGGTCCACCGACTCGTAGGCAAACTTTCTGTGGGCGCTGATTCGGCCATTGAACGACGTGCGGGGAGGCTTGGTGGCCGCTTCGGAGAGCATTTCCGCACTGCGCCTACGGGTCATGCTTCTGATCCGTTCGGTTCCGGGAAGGGGGCCGAGTCCAATCGAATCGGCGAGTTCGGGAAGATATCTGATGGATCGGAGACCAAGCCTTACCCGCTTGCGTGGGGTTGCAGCCACGGAGAACATCCCCCTGATGAGCATCTCCATTTGCGAGGGTTCGGCCTCGGCTCTCCATTCGCGTCCCGGGGGATCCACCACACGTGGTGATGGGTTGATGTCGAGGAGGTTGCCCAATATCTCGGCACCGGAAACCCCATCTATCGCACAGTGATGAATCTTGGTGAGTTGAGCAGACAGGCCGTCGGCCAGACCATCAATCAGGTAGAGCTCCCACATGGGATGGCTCCGATCGAGCGGCCGGGCGACGATCCGTGCAACCTGATCAGCCAGTTGGTATCGATCCCCGGGGGACGGCAGAGCCAATTGCCGAACATGGAAGTCGAGGTCGAAATCCGGGTCCTCGATCCAGTACGGCTGGTCGATCCCGAATGGCACCTCCACCAGTCTGCGTCGGTAGGGCGGCAGCAAGTGGATGCGATCGTTGATCAGCTTCTTCACATCGCCGAGTGTTGGCGGGTGATCGGCTTCCGACGGGTCGAAAATGGCCAAGCCGCACACGTGCCCGTATGTGGTGGGCGTCTCGATATTCAAGAATGTGGTGTCCAGACCCGAGAGCTGTTGCATCTTGTTGTGCCTTGTCGGTGATTGCGGTGTGGACGCGAGGGTAGTTCCACTCTGGCAGTATCTGCTGAGTCGTTGCGACCCGCCCACCACAGGCGCCGCCTTGGCCATAGATTCGCGCCGTGTTCGACGACTCGGATAGCGGATTCGGACTTCCCACAAGATTGATTGCCTGGAGCGTTCTTGGCCTGATGGTGGCCTCGGTGGCGGCTCTCGTCACCGCCGCGTTCGTCACCGACAGCGAGCCGGGGCCGCCGATTGGTCGCCTGTCGGAGCCGCAGGGGGCGCTGCCGCCGGCGGTGCCGATGGCGCATCTGGTCGAGGCAACCAAGTTGTTCGGAATCACCGATTCGGTCGGTGGTGACTTCTCCAATCCGATGGCGGGCGGGGTGGCGGCCGATGATCTCAACTCGGATGGACGAATCGACTTCGTCGTCGCCCATGGGGCCGTGATGGTGTTCCGCTCAACCACAAGCGGATTCGATCCGCCGGTCACCCTTGATATCGACGATGCAGTTTCCGTGACCGCCGCCGATGTCGACCTCGACGGTTGGCCGGATCTTCTGATCGCCAGAAGCGGAGACGAGGATTCGATCGTGTGGGGCGGGGACTGGCTGGACACTGGTTTGGAGCCGGAGTCGACCGAACTCCGCGGGGCAGGTCCGTCGAGCCAACTCATGGCGGGGGAACTCAGCGGCGACGATCGAGTCGATCTGGTGAGGCTCGGATCAAGCCGAGGTCCAAGCGATGTGATCTGGGTCTCCGTCCCTGGGGTGAGTCGTCGATTCGATCGGGTCGAACTGCCTGCCGGGGATCGAATCTCACTGACTGGTGAACTGGCCGACGTTGATGGTGATGGACTTCTCGATATTTGGATCAACCGCGATGTGGGCTGGGACATCGGTCCCGATGCGTTGTTCTCGCGGCTGGGTGATTCAACCGGCCCCTGGATCGACGTCGCGTCGGACCTCGGAGCAGCGCTGCGAATCGACTCGATGGGGCTGACGCTGGCCGATCTCGACGGCGATGGAACCCTTGATGCCTACGTCTCCGATCTTGGTGACAACGAAGTTCTGTTGTCGGGTGACGATGGCTTCTCGGCTCGTTCTTCAACAGGCGCGGCGCGCATTCGCCCTCCGGGGTCAGAGCAATCGATCGTGTCGAGTTCGTGGGCGTCCGGCGCGACCGACATCAACCTTGACGGAATACTCGACCTCGTCGTTGTGAATGGTGGATTCCCCGATGGAGGGGTCAGGAACAAGATTCCGGCCACGTCGGTCGCGGTGGTGGATCCGCCGGCGATCCTGCTCGGATCCGGGCACGGCACGTTCACAGATGTTTGGCCCGATCTTGGGCTCGGGTGGAGCACGGCCAGTCGAGGTATGGCGATTGCGGATCTTGATCTCGACGGCGACGATGACGTGGTCGTCGTCGGGGTCGAGGGCAGCGTCACCATCCTGCGCAACGACACCGAGGGGCCATCCTTGAGCGTGGCGGTCTCGTCGAAGTGCATCACCGCCGGCATGGTGTTGAGCGTCGAGGCCTCTGCCCAGACCAAGGCTGCGGGGTCGACCTTCAAGCGACTCCTCGCACCACACTCGTTTGGTGGTAGCCACTCCCCGGTTGCTGTGGTTGGAGCGGCCGACGGATCACAGTTGGATGTCACGATCGCCAACGCCGACGGCGCCACGGCGAGCAGATCCGCTGTTGTCAACTCGCGCACTCGCGTCGCCATCGAGTGTCCCCGCTGATCTCATCGCGGCGTTCCGATTCGGGCAGGGTTCGAGTCGCGTCCTACATTCACTCGAGCGGAGGCAACCAGGATGGACCAATTGACGACATCGAATCGTGACCTGGAGGGAAGGGTGGCGCTCATAACCGGTTCGGCCAACAAGGCCGGGATCGGTATGGGCGTGTCCCGAAGCCTCGCATCGCAGGGCTGTCGAATCGCAGTGAGCGATCTTGCGTTTCGAGGCGAGGAACTCGCAGCAGACATCGAGGCCCTGACCCAGGACTACGGGGTCGAAGCCATGTCGGTGTCGATCGATGTGTCCGACCAGAAGTCGGTCGATAGCGGTGTGGCAGCTGTGATCGACCGATTCCGCAGACTCGACATCGCCGTCAACAATGCCGGCACGGTCTTCGGTGCGCCATCACCGCTTCACTCCTACGACGAAGCCGAGTGGTCGCGCACTCTTGATGTCAATCTCAACGGAACGCTGCGTGTCAGCAAGGCGGCTGTGACGGCGATGACAGACGGGGGATCAATCGTCAACATCTCCTCCATGGCCGGCAAGGTGCCGGCGCCTTCCAACGGCGCGTACTCAGTCTCGAAGGCGGCGATCATGATGCTCACGCGCGTGATGGCGGTGGAGCTTGCCCCCCGCGGTATTCGCGTCAATGCCGTGTGCCCCGGACTGATCGACACCGATTTGCAGCGACTCAACGTGGCCCTCAAGGCCCACGTTGCAGGTGTCGACGACGTCGAGGCCGAGCGCCGCATGATCGAGGGCGTACCAATCGGGCGAATGGGAACGATCGAGGAAGTGGGGGAGCTGTGTGCCTTCCTCGCCTCGGACAGGTCTTCTTACCTCACCGGGCAATCAATCAATGCCACGGGTGGACTACTCACCGCAATCTGAAACAACAGTCAGGACGATCATGACAACAGAATTCGCCACCGGAGGAGAGGCTGCCGTCGCGTCGATCGTGGCTCAGGGAGTAGACACGATTTTCACCCTGAGCGGGGGGCATATCAATCCCATTTACGTACACCTCGAGTCGACCGACATCAAGATGTTTGACACCCGCCACGAGCAGGCCGCTGTGTGGATGGCCGACGCTTATGCCCGCTTCACCCGCCGCACCGGCGTCGCTCTGGTCACTGCGGGACCCGGTTTCACCAACGCTCTCACGGCCGTCGCCGGCGCCGCCATGGCCGGAACGCCTCTGGTCCTCATCGCCGGATCGGTCGGGGTCAACATGGTGGAACGGCTCGATCTGCAGGACATGCGCCAGGCCCCCGTCGCAGAGCCGATGGTGAAGAAGGCGTTGGTTTGTCACTCTGTGGATCGAATTCCCGACTTTGTCGACCAAGCATTCAGGGAGGCCCGCAGCGGACGTCCCGGGCCGGTGTATTTGGAGTTGCCCGTCGATGTGTTGAGTGCCGCACCTTCGAAACCCCTCGAAGTTCCGACCACGTATTCCACTGCCCGTCCCGTCGACCTCGAGTGTGTGGAGCAGGTAGCCGACCTTTTGGCCGAGGCTGAAAAGCCGATTCTGGTAGCGGGCAGTGGTGCGTGGTATTCCGACGCGGGCGACGAATTGAAGTCGTTCGTGGAGCAAACCGGTGTTCCGGTTTTCACCGCAGCCAACGGTCGCGGTGTGGTGTCTGACACCCATCCGATGTGCTTTGGCGGAATACTCGCCATCCGTCCGGGCGCCGGCCTCACCGCGAGCGTGGGATCCGATCTGATAATCATTCTCGGCAATCGGATCAGCTTGTTCTCGCTGTTCGGCGACATCTACAACCCTGAAGCCAAGATTGTTCAAGTCGACATCGAGGCCGAGGAGATCGGGCGCAATCGCGCTGTCGAAGTTCCCGTTGTGTCCGATGTGCGAGCGTTCGTATCACAACTGCGTTGCCGGATCGAAGAGCGCGGCGAACTCAACACGGTGAGATCCAACAGCTCTGCATGGGTCGAAGAACTACGCCAAGCAGAACAAGGGAGTTTCGCCGACACCAAGTCGCAATGGGAAAGCGATGCCGTGCCCATACACCCGATGCGTCTGGCCAGAGAAGTCGACAAGTTCATGGATCGAGAAGACGACATCGTGGTTACCGACGGCGGCGATGCCACCACCTGGATCGGGATGACCCGCACGATCCGTCGACCCGGCCACTATCTCGATTACGGGCTTTTCGGCTCGCTCGGCGGCGGCGTGCCCAACGCCAACGCGGCGAAGTTTCTCTACCCCGACAAACGAGTGGTGCTCTTCACCGGTGACGGCTCACTCGGATTCAACTTCATGGAGTTTGAGCGGGCGGTCACCAAGAAATTGCCGATAGTGGTGGTGGTGTCCAACGACCTGGGATGGGGGATGATCCGTCACAGCCAGGAAGTCAGGCTCGGCCGCGCCATCGAGAGCGTGGTCGACATAGGCACGATCCACTACGAGAAGCTGGTCGAAGCGTTGGGTGGGCTCGGAATTCTCGTCACTCAACCAGAGGAGATCCAGCCGGCGCTCGACCGGGCTTTTGCTTCAGGACAGACTTGTCTCATCAATGTGATGACAGACCCAACGGCAGTCAGCCCCGGAAGCTTGGCCCTTGCCAATGTCGGTGCCTATCAATAGTCGCTGCCTTCGGCTCGCCGGACTGTTTCTTGTTGCCGCGCTCACAGCATCAGCTTGCGGTGACGACGAGTCAGGTGGTGCCGTGCCGGTGGATTTCTCGTTTGTGTCGGTCGAAGACTCTGATGCCCGCATCATCGAGCAGCCAACCGGGCCACGAATTGGGATACCCGACGTGTTACCTCCGAAGGTCGAATTCGATGCATTTCCCGAATCGAGTTTCACATCGAGGTTGCCGGCTGACATCGCCGTCTCACCCGGCAGCGATGCCTACTCGGCTCTGCTCAGAAAGGTGATCAGCGAAGATGGATCGGCGCTCTCGCTGCGTACTTTCACGGTGCCGATCTACCTCGTCGACGAATCAACGCCGTTGCATGACGTGTCTCTCACCGCCGAGTGGTCCCCGGCTTCTGTCATCTACGACGTACCGATTCCGGATGGGGCACTGGCCGACCCGGAGGATGACGGCAACATCGCGATCATCGACCGAACACGCCGCTGTGAGTGGGACATATGGCAGGCGAAATCATCAGACACCGGATGGCGCGCCAGTTGGGCCAACGCAATCAGCCTCGACGGCAACGGGGTATTTCCCCACGGAATGTCGTCTCGCGGCTCTGGATTCGCCCTCACACAGGGCCTGATCTGGCCCGAAGAAATTCAGCGAGGCCGAATCGATCACGCGCTGATCTTCAGTTACCCGTTCACTTCGTCGGCAGGTTCGGTTGGCGAGGCCAGCGAGACCGACGGTTGGTCGGACCGGCCTGACGCATTGCCCGAGGGCGCCAGGCTGCGGCTCGACCCGAGTCTCGATGTGACATCACTGGGTCTACCGGATTGGTTGGCCACAATCGCAGTGGCGATGCAGGAATACGGGCTGGTTCTGGTGGATGACGGTGGCGGAGTGCAGCTTTATGGCGTGCATTCGTGGAGCTCGGTCGAGGACCCGTGGAGCGAGGTGCTGGAGACGGGCGCCGAGTATGTGTTGCTCGATGATCTTCCGTGGGATCGGGTCGAGGTTCTCGACTTTGGTGAGCCCGTCGATCTTGAGGTGTTGTTTCGTCCGGACGCCTGTGCATCATTCGACGTGGCGTCCGAATAGGCCGTCAGTCGGCGCTCACACAAACCCTGTTGCGGCCTGTGGTCTTGGCTTCGTAGAGGGCGATATCGGCCTTGCGCACGGTGTCGGTGAGCGATTCGGCCTGCCGGTGGGTGGCCACGCCCAGGCTGATTGTGACGTCGATGGTGCCGGCGCTGGTCACCGGTCGAAGCTTCTCGACCATTTCTCGAAGGCGGTGAGCGAGGTTGGTCGCCTCCACCAACTCCGTGAGAGGCATGAGCACGGTGAACTCCTCGCCGCCAAAGCGAACTGCGAAGTCAGCGCTGCGGCACTCGTCGTGGAGTAGCCCGGCCACCGCCTTGAGCACGGCATCACCCGCGGGATGCCCAAACGTGTCGTTCACGGTTTTGAAGTGATCAATATCGATCATGATCAGCGCAAACCCGGCCTCGTGGTTGCGCTGATGAACCTCGATCAGGCGCTTGGCGGCGTCGTCGAGATAGCGGCGTGTGAACAAGTTGGTGAGCGGGTCACGAATCGAGCGTTCATACATCGCGTGGCGCTCGGAATCGAGCATGCGATTGATCAGCTCACGCTCTATGGCCACGCTCACAGGGCGAGAAATCTGCATCAGGGTTTCATCGAGTTCCGGACTTGGCTCGAAGTCTTCACTCACCCCGAGGATCGCCATTCCCATGCACGTCGATTCGTCGGCTCGAAACAGGGGAAGGACAACGTCGGAGTCGCTTCGATCCGATGGCAAGGATCCGGACGCGAGGGCGCGAGTGTGATCCGCCGTCCAGGAATCGGCGGTGGCGGTGAGATCCCTCAATCCGGTGGGAATTGGGATCTCCGTGCCTCGAAATCGGTCCGATGACGACATCCAGAGAGCCTTCTCCTCTCCAAGGCGGCAGATCAGGTCGATCGAGTCGATGGGCATCACCTCTCCGACCTGAGAGAAGATGTGGTCGGCAAGCACGCGAAAGTCACGTTCTGTTGCCATCGTCTCGATGGTGTCGTGCATCAGGTTGTTGAGAGCCTGCAGCCGGCCGATGTCGGAGTCGGTTCGCGTGATGAGGTAGAGACCGCAATCGAGATTCTTGAGCCGGGTGATGTAGGTGCCGATGTCCTCTCCCGCGATGAGCTTCCCGTGCTGTGGCGCGATCAGTTGCAACGGCAATTGCTCCAGCTTCAACATGGCGTGCATCAAGATGTTGCGATCCGGCATGTAGTGCTGATGAAACGTTCTGATCCCCTCGAAGTCGGCCAAGCCGGAACAGACGGCCAGATCGTTGTCGATGAATCCGCCGAAGAGATCGCTCGACATGAGAGTGCCGCTGAATTCGTCGAATGTCACGAAAGCGCCGGGGAAGTGCAGGTAGGGAGTGAACACGAACTTGAGTTCGCGTCCGTCCACATCCAGATGCCAATCGTGCTCGTCGACCATCCAAAACGGAACTTTGGGGTCGTAGTGGTTCAACAGCACCGCGACTCTCCAGTGAGTAACCCAAGCTGCGTCGCTCCGTGTGATCAACCGGTCGATCACCGGCATGGCTCCACAAACGTCGGGGTCCTGGTGCTGGACGACGAACCAACGGATGTCGTCGAACGGAATGAGCGTCTCGATCTTGCGTCTGGTTTCCGGCCAAGTGAGCGCGGAGCCCGGATCGAACAACACCGATTGATCACCGCGGCAGAGAAGGTATGCGTGGCATTGGAAGGGGTCGTCCTCGATACGGCCCCCAACCCACCAGAGATCAGGCGCGACCTGTATCGGGACATCGCCGAAGCGAGTGGACGGATCGAGTCCTTCGAAGAGTTCGTTCACGGAACCTCTCTTCTCCAATGTGAAAATCCGTACCGGCGGTATGCCCGTACACGGCATTCGGAATCGTGAGCCGATTCACGGTTCACGGAACTGTCAGCTGTGTTACTGATCGGTGGTCGTGGTCGGAAATTCAGTCATTCAGTGAACTCTCCGCCCGGTTATTTCGGTGGGAACTATTCGCACCCACATGTGGCGCCACTCCTCACTTGTCCAGGGAACGAGCTCGAGTTCTTCGAGCTGTTCGACCTCTGACCATTCCGTCACGGGTTCGGCCACTCCCCTCACCAAAACGCTCCACCCGGTGCGCGATCTCGCGTCCCACTCGTCAACTTCGAATGCCACGTCACTGAACTCTCGGGCGGCGCTCAGCTTCTCGCCGGTGATGGTGCGAAACACGACCGAGTCGTTGCTCCATGCGTAGTTGACGGGAAAGACCGAAAGTCGATTCTTGTGGTTGAACGCGACGCGCCCGATAGGCGTCGACTCCAGCAACGCGGTGCACGTATCCACGTCGAGGACGATGATTCCTCTGGGTTCGTCTCCGGCAGGGTCAGGCTCGCTGGCAGTCATCGGATAACGCCTCCTGGATCAGACGGCGCCGGCTGGAACAGGTCGGCGTTTCGGGACATTCCTTCACTGAATCGGAATGTCGGGTGGCAGAAGCGTAGTTCGTCACATGGTGTCGGGCGGAGCCAGCACCGTGCCATCGATTTCGATCTCGACCTTCTCGTTGTAGAAGCACATCAGACCGGCAACTCCCGCGGACTCGGGCAGAGGCGTTGCGTAGCTCCAGACGATGTCGGCGTGTGTCGTGCCGTTGATGGTTGCCGTCCAATAGCTGGCAAATCCCTTGTACGGGCAACCGGTGGTGGTGCCGGTGGGCGTGAGCAAGTCGAGTCTCACATCAAGGGCCGGCAGGTACCACCGTGGGGGAAGTCCGGTCTCGTAGAGCACGGTCGCCCCAACGGAGTCGGCCACCACCTCTCCGTCGATTCTGACGACCACGCGCCGAGAGGTCGCCAACGTGTCAACCCGAGTGAAAGGGGAACGAGGGTGGATGAAGACTTCAACATCCTCCTCGAACCAGTGGTCGATCCAATCCCAGTCGACCTTGATGTGTCCGGGTAGCTCGGGCCTTGTCTCGCCGGGAGGGGGCGCGCCGGCAAGATCGGATTCGGGGATGTACCACGCTGGGTACCACGGGACATCCCAGACGAGTTTGGTGGATCTACTGTCGACCACGACTTCGCCATTCTTCACGCCGCGGATCCACTTCGGATTCTCGAGTATTCGAACTGGTTCCGCGGGCTTCGAGTCGGTGCTGAGATTGGCGCTGGTCGGTGGCATGTCGGGGTCAACCCCTGCGCCGACCACCTCATTCCCGAGGAGCTGATTGAGTCGTCAACGTGACGTAATCGCGTGTGTCACTCGACACAGTGGGATTTGCGCGCCAATATCGGCGCAGAGGAATCAACGGGAGGCGATATGCCAGCAAGTGCTGTACGGATCCGCCTGTCTGTCAATGGCGAAATGCACGACGTCGAGGTTGAACCCCGAACGCTTCTCGTGCACGCCCTGAGAGACAGCATCGGGCTCACGGGAACCAACATCGGCTGCGATTCGAGCAGTTGCGGAGCGTGCACCGTGCTGGTGGACGGTCGCTCTGCCAAGTCGTGCACGATGTTGGCTGTGCAGGCCGAAGGCGCCGAGATCGTCACCATCGAAGGGCTGGCCGCAACATCGAGCGGGGACGGTCTGCATCCCATGCAGGAGGCATTCCACGAGTGCCACGGCTTGCAGTGCGGTTACTGCACGCCCGGCATGATCCTCGCTTCGGTTTCGCTTCTCGACGAATATCCCAACCTCGACGAGCAGGGCGTCCGCGAAGGACTCGAAGGCAATCTGTGTCGCTGTACCGGCTACCACAACATCGTCAAATCCGTGCTCAGTGTGGCCGGAAAGGAGGCGTGATGACCATCGCCGAAGACACCACATCCGCCGGCGGCATCGGATCGAGAATGCTCCGCAAGGAAGACGGCAAACTCGTCACCGGGGAAGCCAAGTTCGTCGACGACATTCACGCGCCGGGCGAACTCTGGATGGGAATGGTGCGCTCCACTGCCGCTCACGCCCGGATCGCGTCGATCGACGCCTCCCATGCGGCATCGATGCCGGGCGTGCATTCCGTTCTCACCGGAGCCGAGTTGGCCGCCATGGAATTGTGGGCGGCCCCGCTGCCTTGTGCATGGCCGGTCACCGAGGACATGGCCAATCCCCCGCATTGGCCGGTGGCCCCGGAGTTTGTTCATCACGTTGGCGACATTGTTGCCGTCGTGTTGGCCGACAGTCGATATGAAGCGGCCGACGCGGTGGAGCAGGTGGTTGTCGACTACGAGACCTTGCCGCCGGTGGCGTCGATCGAGCAAGCGATCGACGATTCGGTTCAGGCTCACTCCGACCTGTCCACGAACAAGGCCTACACCTGGGCCATCGACCCGGATCCGGATGGCACGCAGGCCGCTATCGACTCGGCAGCCCACACGGTGTCGTGCCGATTCGTGCAACAAAGGTTGATTCCTGCGGCCATGGAACCACGCGGCGTTCTCGCCGTGCCGTCGCCGATGGGAGGCGACGTCACGCTCTATTCGGCCACGCAGGTTCCCCACATCCTCAAGGTGATGATGGCCGCCACCACAGGAATTCCCGAACAGAAAATTCGTGTCATCGCGCCTGCCGTGGGCGGCGGATTCGGTGCGAAGCTCAACATCAACCCCGATGAGAGCCTCGCGCTTGTGCTGGCCAACCGGTTGGGGCGAGCAGTGCGCTGGACCGAAACTCGCTCCGAGGCGGCGGTGTCCACCCACCAGGGCCGGGGCCAGATCCAGAACGTCGAGTTGGCGGCCAACGCCGACGGCAAACTCACCGCCATCAGGGTGAAGATCGAAGCCGACATGGGCGCCTACATGATGCTCATCACACCCGGCACGCCTTTGCTCGGCTCGTTCCTCTATCACGGCGTCTACGACACGCCGAAGTTCAGTTTCACCTGCGACGGATGGTTCACCAACCGAACCCCTACCGATGCATATCGCGGCGCCGGGCGACCCGAGGCGAGCTACGCCATCGAGCGAGCAATGGACATGCTGTCCTACGAGGTGGGCATCAGTCCTGAGGAGATTCGGCGGCGCAACTACATCGAGGGCGGTGGACCGTTCGAGATGTGGGAGAACCCTGCCGGACTCTTTTTCGATTCCGGCAACTACGCGCCCACGCTGGACAGAGCCATCGAAATGGCCGACGTCGCAAGTTTGCGGGCCGAGCAGCAGGCTCGCCGCGATGCGGGTGCCGTGAAGCAACTTGGCATCGGGTTCTGCACCTACGTCGAGATTTGTGGCCTCGCTCCGAGTCGTGCGCTCGGTGGGCTCAACTACGGTGCAGGCGGGTGGGAGCACGCCACGGTGAGGTTGTTGCCCACTGGCAAGGTCGAGGTCGTTTCCGGTTCCACACCTCATGGGCAGGGCCACGAAACGAGTTGGTCGCAGATCATCGCCACCAAGATGGGCGTCTCGCCCGAAGACGTCACGGTGCTCCATTCCGACACTGCGTTGAGTCCACTCGGTCTCGACACATACGGATCGCGGTCCCTGGCCGTGGGCGGTGTGGCCATCTCGATGGCGGCCGACAAGGTCATCGAGAAGGCGCGCTTGATCGCCGCACATCAGTTCGAGGCCGCGCCCGAGGACGTGGAGTTCGCTGATGGTTCCTTCTCGGTGGCCGGCACGCCTTCGAAGTCCGTCCACATCCAAGAACTCGGGTTCGTGGCATTTGCTGCTCACGACCTGCCCGACGGGCTCGAGCCCAACTTGCAGGAACAGGTGAGTTTCGACCCGCCCAATTTCGCCTTTCCGTTCGGCACCCACGTGGCGGTGGTCGAGATCGACGAAGGCACCGGAGGCGTCGACCTCATCGGCTACTTCGCCGTCGACGACTGCGGCAACCAAATCAACCCGCTGATAGTGGAGGGGCAAGTGCACGGCGGCGTGGTGCAAGGCGCAGCTCAGGCGCTCTACGAAGTGGCCACATACGACGACGACGCCAACATCACCAACCCATCGCTGATGGATTATCTGGTTCCGTCGGCGGCCGAGGTTCCAAGCATCGCCACCGATTCGATGGTCACGCCCAGCACCACCAATCCGCTCGGCGTGAAGGGCGTCGGCGAGGCGGGCACCATTGGTTCGGCGGCCGCGGTCATCAATGCGGTGGTCGATGCGCTGCGACCCCATGGGATCACCGACATCGAGATGCCTGCCAGCCCCATGAGAGTGCGAAGAGCCATCGATCAAGCGAACGGAGGTGCGTCATGATCCCGGCAGCGTTTGATTATGTGAGAGCCGGTTCGGTCGAGGAGGCCTTGGCGGCACTGTCAGAGCACGGCGACGAAGCCAAGTTGATGGCCGGTGGCCACAGCCTGATTCCATTGATGAGATATCGACTGGTCACGCCCGGAGTTGTTGTCGATGTTGGCAATCTCGACGGCGATCTGCGTGGAATTCGGGTCGACGGAGACACGGTGAGAATCGGAGCGCTCACTCGCCACAGTGAACTCGAGCATTCGGCCGAGCTGGCTTCGGCTTGCCCGCTTCTCGGCCATGTCGCCTCGCTCGTGGGTGATCCGTCGGTGCGCCATCGCGGCACTCTCGGTGGATCGCTTGCCCACTCCGATCCGGCGTCAGACTTGCCGGCAGCGGTACTTGCGCTCGGCGGTTCGTTGGTCGCCCGCGGTCCGGGAGGAGAGCGTGAGATTGCTGCCACAGAATTCTTCACCGGATTCCTCGAGTCGGTGTTGGCTGCCGACGAGATGCTCACGGAGATTCGCGTGCCGGTCACGTCGGGCGGATGGAACTACCAGAAATTCAATCGTCGCGCCCAGGACTGGGCGATCGTCGGTGTTGCCGTATCCGAGGGAGGCAGGGGCGTGAGCCTGGTCAACATGGGCTCCACGCCGATGCGCGCCGCCGGGGTCGAAGAGGCGGTGGCCTCGGGAGCATCGGCCGCTGAAGCAGCCGCCCACGCCGCCGACGGCGCCAGTCCGCCGGCCGACCTGAACGGCGACGCCGAATATCGGAGTCATCTGGCAAGGGTCCTCACCGAACGGGCTCTCCAGGCCGCCGGCCTCCCCTGATCCACCCCCCCCCAAGCTGTTTTTGTGAGTCCAAAGTGCTGCCCACGCAGCGCGTTGGACTCACAAAAACAGGAGGGGTGGGTCTGCTGGGTCAGATCGCTCCATGTCTTTGCGGTCCACTGGCGTCAGCTATCAACTGGGCGACGCGGTCGTAATCATTGCCGAGTACGCCGGATGTGACGCGGATGAATTGCTTGTCGGGTTGTGTGATGGTGAACGGCTCTCCGGGTGCGACGCCGATTCCGTGAGCGGCGAGTGTCCAAACCGCGAGTTGGTCGTTGGCGACCGGCACCCACAGGTTGAGTCCCTGCCCGCGGGCGGCATGGATGCCGCGTTCGGCGAGACTTCGTTCGAGGGCACTTCGACGACGTGCGTATTCGGCCTCCGCTTTGGCGACCTGCATCTCGGATTCGTCGTCGGCCAACATCCAAAGCAGAAGGTGCTGAATCAAGCGACTCGTCCACGCTGGACCGAGCCGTCTTCGACTGACGATGGTGCGGATCGGATCACCCGCGCCGGCCATTGCCGCGATGCGAAGGTCGGGGCCATGGCTCTTCGAGAACGACCTCAATCGAATCGTCTGGGCCGGAAGGTGAGATCCGATACTCACCGCCATGGCGCCGGAAACAGATTCTGAATGATCGTCCTCGACCACTGTGATCGAACGGCCGGCCAACATTTCGGCAATTGCTGCGGCTCGGTCGCCGGTGAGACATGCTCCGGTGGGGTTGTGAGCCCGCGGCTGGATGAACAGAGCCACCGGGTCTTCGTCGAGGTGGTCGGCGATGGCTGCGGGATCGATTCCGTCCTCATCGACCGGAATCGCTATGAGCCGCGCCCCTGCCAGCTCGAGCATGTCGATGAGCGGAGGGAAGGAAGGGTCCTCGATCAAGACGACGTCACCGACATGGATCAGCGATGAGACGATGCGATCGAGGCCGTCTTGCGTGCCGTCGACGACGGTGATGGCCTCGGGCTCAAATGGCCAGCGTCGCAGGAGCTCCTCTTCCAATTCCGGCACTACGGGTGCGTCGAGATACGAGCTGATCGGAAGATCCACGTGGATCTTGTTCATCGCGGCGGACAGGTCGGGGAGTAGTGCCGCGTCTGGTGTGCCGGTGGATAGATCAATATCGAACACTCCGGTGGTCACGGGTACACGCCAATAGCGACCGTCGAGATTTCCTCGGGTGGAGCGCACGGTGGTGCCCCGTCGTCGGTCGGTGGCGATGACGGAGTGGGCTCGAAGGATTCTCCACGCCTCGCTGACGGTGTTGGGGCTCACCCCGAGAAATGATGCCAAAGAGCGAATGGTGGGCAACTGTTGACCGGGGAGGATCTTGCCCGAGCTGACCAGACTGCCCACCGACATTGCAATCCCAGACGCCGTGGGTGTGTCGGTGGATGTCTTGATCATGTTGAGCACAAATTCTTTGTATATAACAAACTTCGGCTTGTGTCCATCAACAAATCTGGGCAATAATGACCCCTGTCACACGCGCGCCGGATTCCACTGTCGGATCCCGCACCCACAATCGAGGAGGCCCAATGTCCAGGATCGTCAAAGCTGCCATAGTGCAGACCGAGTGGACCGGTGACAAAGAGTCCATGATCGAGGCACACGAAAAGTACCTGGCCGACGCGGCTGCTCAGGGCACGCAGGTGATGTGCTTCCAGGAACTCTTCTATGGGCCGTATTTCTGCCAGGTGCAGGACACCAAGTTCTACTCCTACACCGAGGCCATCCCGGATGGACCGACCACCAAGCGCTTCCAGGAACTGGCGGCAAAGTACGGAATCGTTCTCGTACTCCCCATGTATGAACAAGAACAGCCCGGCGTTCTCTACAACACCGCCGCGGTTATCGACGCCGACGGCACCTACCTGGGGAAGTACCGCAAGAACCACATCCCGCAGGTGAAGGGATTCTGGGAGAAGTTCTATTTCCGTCCCGGCAATCTCGGATACCCGGTATTCGACACCGCCGTTGGCAAGGTCGCTGTCAACATCTGTTACGACCGACATTTCCCCGAGGGCTGGCGCATGTTCGGTCTCCATGGTGCCGAGATCGTCTTCAACCCGTCGGCCACCAGTCGAGGACTTTCGGCTTACTTGTGGCAACTCGAGCAGACCGCATCCGCGGCGGCAAACATGTACTTCGTCGGCGCGATCAATCGTGTGGGCATCGAGGACCTCGGCGACAACGATTTCTACGGCACCTCCTACTTCGCAAGCCCGAAGGGGCAGTTCGTCGGCGATGTCGCCTCTGATCAAAACGCCGAGCTGGTAGTGCGCGATCTCGACCTCGATCAGATCGCCGAGACCCGAGATCAGTGGGCTTTCTACCGCGATCGCCGTCCAGACGCATACGACTCCATCACCGAGGCCTGAGTTGACCACCAACGCAGAGCTACTCGACCGTTACCGGGCCGTTCTTCCGTCGTTTGTCAACCCTCTCTACGCCGAGCCGATCTCGATAGATCACGGTGATGGGGGCTACGTCTTCGACGTTGAAGGCAACCGCTACCTCGACTTTTTCGGCGGTGTACTCACCACGATGGTCGGGCACAACAACGCGGCCGTCACAGCCGCCGTTCAGGCCCAGGCCGCCAAGGTGATGCACACCTCGACGCTTTACCTTTCGGAGCCGATGATCGAGCTGGCCGAGCGCATCGCCGCTGCGTCCGGCATCCCGGACGCTCGAGTGTTCTTCACCACATCTGGTAGCGAGGCCAACGACACAGCGATCTTGTTGGCCACGTCGTATCGCAAGTCCAACCAAGTGCTGGCCATGCGCAACAGCTACCACGGCAGGTCGTTCACCGCCCAGGCCATCACCTCCCACAGTTCGTGGTCCTCCACCAGCCTTTCCGGGCTCGCGGTCAACTTCGTCCAGGGCGGATACCGGCTACGGAGCCCGTTCCGCGACTTGGATGACGAGGCATTCACCGAGGCATGTGTCGAAGACCTTCAGCAAATCCTCGACATGATGACCGCCGGGGATGTCGCCTGCCTGATCGCCGAGCCGATTCAAGGTGTCGGAGGTTTCGCCAAGCCCCCCGCCGGATTCTTCAACGCCATGTCCAAGACGCTCGCCAACTACGGCATCTTGTTCATAGCCGACGAGGTGCAAACCGGCTGGGGTCGCACCGGAGAACATTTCTGGGGTTATCAGGCCCACGACATCGTCCCCGACATGTTGACCTTCGCCAAGGGTGTCGGCAACGGGATCACCCTGGCGGGCGTTGTTGCTAGAGCCGAGATCATGGACACCATCAAGGTTCACTCGTTCTCGACTTTTGGCGGCAATCCGTTGTCGGCAGCCGGTGGTATCGCCACCTTGAAGTACGTGCTCGAAAATGATCTGCAAGCCAACGCCAAGGCGATGGGGGAACGTCTCGTCAGAGCCCTCAAGCCGGTGGTTGACCGCACGCCGTGGATCGCCGAGTTGCGAGGCGCCGGCCTGATGCAGGCCATCGAAACGGTCCAGCCAGGATCGGTTGCCCCCGACGCTTCACGCGCCACGCAGGTGCTCGAAGAGTGCCGTACGCGCGGTTTGCTGGTGGGCAAGGGCGGTCTCTACAACAATGTGCTGCGAATCACGCCGATGCTGGATGTGTCGTCCGACGAGATTGACGCCGGAGCAAGTGCCATTATCGGTGCCATAGAGGCAGTCGAATAGCGATACCTCAACCAGACAAGAACCAACAGGGGGAGTGACCATGACGGTTCTCATCAAGAACGGAACAGTAATCACCTCGACCGGCGCCGACCCGGCCGAAGTCCTCATCGACGGCGAGACAATCGTTGCGGTGATGCAACCGGGATCCGATTTGGCTGCCGCGGCCGAGTCCGGTGCCGAACGCACAATCGATGCGAACGGGCTCTACGTCATCCCGGGAGGTATCGACGGCCACACCCACATGGAGCTTCCATTCGGAGGCACCGTGGCATCCGACGATTTCGAGAGTGGCACTCGAGCCGCTGCTTGGGGTGGAACCACCACGATCATCGATTTCGCCGTCCAGAAGTACGGCGAGAGCGTCCGTGACAGCCTCGAGCTGTGGCTCGGCAAGGCTGAGGGAAAGTGCGCCATCGACTATGGCATGCATCAGATAATCGGCGGTGTCGATGAGCAGTCGCTCAAGGACATGGACTCGCTGGTCAATGAAGGGATCACGAGCTTCAAGCTGTTCATGGCCTACCCGGGGGTTTTCCTCTCCGATGACGGCCAGATCTTGCGGGCCATGCAGCAGGCCGCGGGCAACGGCGCGCTGATCATGATGCACGCCGAGAACGGTCTGGCCATCGACGTATTGGCCGAACAGGCCGTGGAGCGCGGCGAAACCGACCCGATCAACCACGGCCTGGTAAGGCGCGCCGAGTTCGAGAGCGAGGCCACCCACAGGGCGATTCAGCTGGCCAAGGTTGGTGCTGCGCCGCTCTACATCGTTCACCTTTCGGCCTCGCAGGCGCTCGAGCAGGTGGCCGCAGCCCGAGACAATGGGGCCAACGTATTCGCCGAGACCTGCCCACAGTACCTCTACTTCAATGTCGAGGATCATCTCGGAAAGCCCGGATTCGAGGGAGCGGCCTACGTGTGCTCAACCCCGTTGCGCACCAAGCATGAGCATCATCAAGAAGACCTGTGGAAGGGACTTCGCACCAATGATCTCAGCGTCGTGGCAACGGATCACTGCCCATTCTGCATGAAGGAACAAAAGGAGCTCGGCCTCGGTGACTTCCGAGCCATTCCCAACGGCATTGGCAGCGTCGAGCACCGGATGGACATGATCTATCAGGGCGTGTCCACGGGCGAGATCACGTTGCCGCGATGGGTCGAACTCTGCTCCACCACACCTGCCAGAATGTTCGGTCTCTATCCACAGAAGGGCACGATCCAGCCCGGATCCGATGCCGACATCGTGCTGTACGACCCCAACCACGAGTGGACCATCAGCGTCGAGAATCATCACATGAACATCGACATGTCGGCCTACGAGGGGATCACCGTCAGCGGCCACGTCCATTCGGTGATGTCACGCGGACGCATGATCATCGAGAACGACACCTACTTGGGTAGCCCTGGCGACGGCAAGTACCTGCGTCGTGGACTCTCTCAGTACCTCATCTGAATTTGTAGCGAACCCGAACGGAGTGCCAGTGCAAAAGATTCATCACCTTGTCGATGCCAAACCGATGGTCGGCAGGAGCGGGCGTACCTCGCCCGTATACAACCCTGCCACCGGCGAACAGACCGGTGAACTCGATCTGGCCGATGTCAGCGAGGTGGATGCGGCAGTCGCGTCGGCCAAGGCGGCCTTCGATGGCTGGCACAACCTGAGCATCGCCAAGCGCACCAGAATGATGTTTCGATTCCGCGAACTCGTCGACGCCAACGCCGATGAGATCGCTCACCGGCTTTCTGCCGAGCATGGCAAGGTCGACAGCGATGCTCGCGGAGAGGTGGCTCGCGCCATCGAGAACATCGAGTATGCCTGTGGCCTCGCCGAGCATCTCAAGGGCAGCTACAACGAGCACGCTTCGACCGGAATCGACGTCTACACGGTGCTGAGGCCGCTGGGCGTGGTGGCGGGTATCACCCCGTTCAATTTCCCGGCGATGGTTCCGCTGTGGATGATCCCCAACGCCGTGGCATGCGGCAATACCTTCGTGTTGAAGCCCTCCGAGAAGGATCCTTCCGCTCCGATGTTCATCGCCGAACTGTTCCAGGAGGCCGGATTTCCTCCAGGTGTCCTCAACGTCGTTCACGGCGACAAGGTGGCAGTCGATCGTCTGCTCGAGCATCCGGACATCAAGGCTGTGAGCTTCGTTGGCTCCACACCGATTGCCAAATACGTCCACACGAC
>CAZHMP010000042.1:0-20848 GCA_964533595.1 uncultured Acidimicrobiales bacterium
TAGAGCAGCGAGCTTCTACCTCGCAGGTTGCAGGTTCGAGTCCTGCCGGGGGTGCTTCATTCTCGGATTTGCGCGAAGATTTCCGAGGATCGAATTCGGAGGTGACAAGGTTGAGCGCAGAAAATACTGGCCGCGACCTGCTCGAACGCATCGGTGTGGAGGTCGGCGGGGATCGCCCCTGCGACATCCACGTTCACGACTCGCGACTGTGGAATCGCGTTCTCAAGGATCGCGAGTTCGGTCTCGCTGAGGCCTACCAGGAGGGCTGGTGGGACGCCAACGAACTCGACGTGTTTCTGTCGATGGCCCAAAAATCCGACCTTCGAGACATGGTCAAGCGCAGCCCAAAGCTGATCGCCATGGCAGCAAGGTCGGCTCTCACCAACCGCCAGACCGTCAACCGCGCCAAACGCAACGCGTCGGCCCACTACGACATCGGCAACGATCTCTACGAGCGCATGCTCGACAAGCGAATGATCTACAGCTGCGCCTACTGGCGCGAGGCCGAGGATCTCGATTCGGCTCAGGAAGCCAAGCTCGATCTGATTTGTCGCAAGCTTGGTCTCGAACAGGGCATGACCATGCTCGACATCGGGTGTGGCTGGGGCGGGCTATCCCAATTCGCGGCTGAGCGTTACAACGTTCGGGTCACCGGCATCTCCCCGGCCGCGGAGCAGGTGAAGGTGGCAAAAGAGCGATGCGCGGGCTTGCCGGTCGAGATCAAGCAGCTCGACTACCGCGAGATGGATGGCACATTCGATCGGATCGTGTCGGTGGGGATGATGGAACACGTGGGTCCACGCAATTTCGCCACGTTCTTCGACAAGTGCGCCGAGTTGCTTGATCCTGACGGGATGATGCTCCACCACACCATTGGCTCGAACGTTTCCAAGAACAATGTCGATCCGTGGTTCGACAAGTACATCTTCCCCGGTGGTGTGCTGCCGTCGCTGCATCAGATCACCGGCGCCACCGAGTCGATATGGGCAGTGGAAGACATCCATAACTTCGGCCCCGACTACGACCGCACGCTCATGCAGTGGAAGCACAACATCGACCAGCGGTGGAGTGAGATCCCGAACTACGACGAGCATTTCCGTCGCACGTGGCACTACTACCTGTGCGGATCGGCGGCGAGTTTTCGAGTGCGCATCATGCAGCTCTGGCAGATTGTGTTCACGAGGTCCAAACGTGAAAGCAGCGTTTATCGGGCGCAGCGCTGAAATATCGCCCAACCTTGCGCAGGCCACCGGGTAAGGCCGCGAACGCCCACCAGTAGAATCTGCGGGTCCGCCGACAATCGACCCAGCAGGTGAACACCGAATGAGTGAGCAACGCACAACCGTCGGAGCCTTGAGCATCGCCGATTCGTTTCACGATTTCGTCGTGGAGCAAGCGATTCCGGGCACGGGGGTGGATCCCGCCGAATTCTGGTCATCGCTCGAGGCGATCGTCGCCGATCTGGCCCCCAAAGGGCGTGCGCTGCTTGCTCGCCGAGACGAGCTACAGAACCGGATCGACGACTGGCACCGCGCCCACTTTGGCGTCGACCACGATGCAGCCGCGTATCGAGAATTCCTCGTCGAGATCGGATATATCGAGGCCGCACCCGCTCCATTCGCGATCTCAACGGAGCGGGTCGATCGCGAGATCGCGTCGATAAGTGGTCCGCAACTCGTGGTGCCTCTCGACAATGCTCGTTACTCGCTCAACGCGGCCAACGCCCGGTGGGGGAGCCTCTACGACGCCCTCTACGGAACCGACGTGATCCCCGAATCAGAAGGCGCCGAGAAGGGCACCGGTTACAACCCGGTCAGAGGCGACAGGGTCATAGCATTCGGCCGACAATTCCTCGACCAGAGCGCACCACTCGCGCAGGGCTCCCACACCGATGCCACCGGCTACGCCGTCATCGATGGTCGGCTGGTTGTCTCGCTCGCCAACGATTCGAATTCGGGGCTCGTGGATCCGGCAGGCTTCGTCGGTTACTCGGGTCCTGCCGATCAGCCAACGGCGATCGTTGTCTCGCACCACGGCCTCCACATCGAGATCCGCATCGATCCTGCCTCGCCGATTGGCAGCACCGACTCTGCCGGAGTCTCCGACATCCACATCGAGTCTGCGATCACCGCCATCATGGACCTCGAGGATTCGGTGTCGGCAGTCGACACCGCCGACAAGATTCACGTCTACAGCAACTGGCTCGGCCTGATGAAGGGCACTCTCAGCGCCACCTTCGACAAGGGCGGTCAGACACTCGACCGGGTGCTGGTTGGCGATCGCCGCTACGTCTCGCCAAGTGGGGCATCCATCGCCGTTCCCGGACGCAGCCTCATGCTAGTGCGGAATGTCGGGCTGCATCTCGATGTCGACGCCGTTCTCATCGACGGCGAGCCGATACCCGAGACGATCCTTGATGCGATGGTTACCTCGCTGGCGGCCATGCACGACCTCCAGGGCAACGGCACCTTCCGAAACAGCCGCGAGGGTTCGATCTACATCGTGAAGCCGAAGATGCACGGGCCGGCAGAGGTGGCACTGGCATCCGAGTTGTTCGCGCGAGTCGAAGCCGCGTTGGGGCTCGAATCCAACACCCTGAAGGTCGGCATCATGGACGAGGAGCGGCGCACGTCGCTCAACCTCGCCGCTTGCATCGAGGCCGCCCGTGAGCGGGTCGTCTTCATCAACACCGGATTCCTTGACCGCACGGGCGACGAGATCCACACCGACATGGAAGCCGGGCCTGTCGTTCCCAAGCCCGAGATGAAGACGGCAACTTGGCTGTCCTGTTATGAAGATTCCAATGTCGACAACGGCATCCGTTGCGGACTCATCGGGCGAGCCCAGATCGGCAAGGGCATGTGGGCCAAGCCGGAGGAGATGGCAGAGATGGTTGCCACCAAGGGTGCCCATCCCCGTGCCGGCGCGTCCACCGCGTGGGTGCCATCGCCCACCGCGGCCACTCTTCACGCGCTCCACTACCACCAGGCCGATGTGGCATCCGCCCAGAACGACCTTCTCAGCAGGGCCGAGTCGAGCGACTACATCGATGGGCTGCTCACGTTGCCGATCGTGGCACCCGGGCGCACTCTGACCGAGACCGAGATCGACGACGACCTCACGAACGCTTGCCAGGGAATCCTTGGCTACGTCTCCCGATGGGTGGGGCAGGGCGTGGGGTGTTCGACCGTGCCCAACATCGACAACGTGGGGCTGATGGAAGACTGCGCCACGCTGCGGATCGCCAGCCAGCACCTCGCCAATTGGCTCCACCATGGCATCATCGATGAATCGAAGCTCGTCAGCACCATGGCTCGCATGGCGGCCGTGGTCGATCAACAGAACGCAGGACAACCCGGTTATCGGGTGATGCTCCCTGATCTCGAATCGAGCATTCAGTATCAGGCTGCTCTCGACTTGGTGTTGAAGGGCCGCGAGCAGCCCAACGGTTACACCGAGTTTGTTCTCTACGCGATGCGTTTGGCGGCCAAATCTCTCTGAGATCGGCGGCTCCCAAGCACAAACAAACTTGACGGCGAAGTTCTCGATTGGCAGAAAATCTGTCAATATTTGGCAATGCTCAAAGAGATTGATCTGGTCCTATTGGGGCACAGAGTTCGTTTTTTTCGTAATCGGGCCGGAATTACCCTCGGAGCGGTGGGAGAAAAGGTCGGCCGTCCGGCTCCGTATCTGTCCCAACTCGAGAACGGCAAAGTCGAACCGAAACTGAGCCTGCTGGGTGATTTGGCCGCTGCGATGGGGGTCTCGATATCAGATCTCCTCGACCCAACGCCGCCCGATCGACGCTCAGAACTGGAGATGGATTTGGCGAGTGCGCAACGCGATCCTCGCTATGAGGAGCTGGGTCTCTCGAACCTCAAACCGACAGCGAAAATGTCGACCGAAGTCCTCGAACATCTGTGTGCTCTGTGGAACGCGCTTTCGGAGTCTGAGGTCGAGGAGCCCACAGGCGCGGCACAGGTTCGATTTGCCGACGCGGCACGTCAAGCGAATGTTGCACTCCGTCACGAAATGCGTGAACGCAACAACTACTTTCCCGAGATAGAGAAGGTCGCAACAGAGGGACTCGAGGCTGCCGGCTACTCCGGAACCGGCCCCATCAGCGAGAAGGTTCTGGCCGGGCTTGCGGCCTGGTGCGGCTTCACCATAGAACGCGTTGGCTCCCTGCCACGAACGGCCAGAAGTATCACCGACACGCGAGACCGGATCATTTTCATACCCGATCGGGGTGATCTACGGATACGCCAGGCGCGCTCAGTCGTATCGCAAACTCTTGGACATTTCGCTCTGGATCATCGAGAGACAGACGATTTCGGTGAGTATCTTCGCCAACGGATCGAGTCCAACTATTTCTCGGCGGCCGTGCTTGCACCTGAGAAACCGGCGACTGGATTCCTTCTGGAAGCTCGCGATAATCACGACATTTCCGTGGAGGACCTCAAGGAGCTCTTCTACATCTCATATGAGATGGCCGCTCATCGATTCACCAATCTTGCGACGGTGCATTTGGGGATCCCTTGCCATTTCTTGCGAACCGACGGCGAAGGCGTGATCACCAAAGCATATGAGAATGACGGAACGGCATTTCCCGAATCGGCTGACGGAGGACTCGAGGGCGAAAGGGTGCCGAGGCAGTGGGGAGCACGACAGGCATGGAACGCCGAGGGGTCGTTCTTGATGCACACCCAGTACACGGTCACCGATGAAATCGAGAATTTCTGCGTGACTTTCATCGAAACACAGGGAGACCGAGGGGCGCACGCGATCACTCTCGGCACGGTTTCGGACTACGCAAAGTTCTTCCGCGGCAGCGACACACTGCGGCGCGAATTCGCTCGATCTCGCGAGATCGAGCCCGATCCCAAACTGGTCGAGAAGTGGAGAGAACGCGCTTGGCCCTCAACCGCAGAGCGCAGCCACGTGCTGTCGGCGTTGCCCCCGTCGGACCGTGTTTTCAGCGCGTTTCCAGGAATTGACCTGACCGACGTTTATCGATTTCTCGACCGGCAGCAACGGCGACGGCGCTGATCGATCATCTCAGTCGGTGAGGACCACCATGTGATCGATCGCGGCGAAGGTGACGTGGACCGATGCTCGTTGAGGACCATTGACCAGCACGGTGAGTATGTCTGATCCGACCGTTTGCAATTCGCCTCGAACCGCCTCATTCCCGGCCGCCACCAACACCGATGGCCGGTCGTTGGCGAGCTGCGCCAACGCGTGAGCCATGACCATTTCGTAGCGGAAGATCTGATCGCCGACGGCCTCATCTTTTCCGGGTGAGGCACGCACGACTGCGAGCCGATCGAGGGGGATCATCACCTCGCCAAGATTGATCTCGCGAATCGCCACGAAATCGACGCCCACTGCCGTTATGAGCCCGCTGGTTCTCCGCCCGCTCAGAGTCGAGACCGCAACCCTTCTTCCGGACTCCGCGTGGTCTGCGAGCGCGCCGACAAGAGTGGCGGAATCCTCGATTTGCCGACGGAGCCATCCCTGTTTCGCCCGCTCGATTGCGGCCTGATCGACTGCCCCGGAAGCTGCCCACCGCGCCAGTCCCGCGAGTGGATCGCCACTCGAGAATCGACCCGGATCGCTTCTCTGCTCCGCGTTCTGGTTCACGTTGATCGAGACTAGCGGTAGTCTCACGGAACATACATGAACGACGCCACCCTCACCATGCGAATCCCCGGAAGCCGTCTGCTCGAGGCATTGCTGGGTGAACACGACCGAAATCTGCGCACGATAGAACAAGCATTTCCCGACGATGTGATCACTGTGCGCGGCGACGAAGTGCATATTTCCGGGCCGGAACGCGAGTTGGCCAAGAGCACCTTCTTGGAACTGGCCACCGTTGTCGAGAGCGGCCAGGCCATCGATGATCGAACGATCGAGCGGACCATCGACATGGTGCGAGCCGACGAGAACCCGTCGAAGGTGTTCTCGCATGAGATTCTTCAAGCCGCTCGCGGTCGGGTCATCCGTCCGAAATCAGCTGGTCAGCTGCGTTATGTGGATGCCATTGCCGACAATGTCATCACTTTCGGCATCGGCCCGGCCGGCACCGGCAAGTCGTGGTTGGCGGTGGCAATGGCTGTGCGCGCCCTGAAGGCGGGAGAGGTGGAGAGAATTATTCTCACCCGTCCGGCGGTTGAGGCAGGCGAAAGACTTGGGTTTCTCCCCGGCGACCTGATGGCCAAGGTCGATCCATACTTGCGTCCGCTGTACGACGCAATGCACGACATGGTGGGCAGCGACGGACTCGAGCGGCTCAACGACCACAACCTCGTGGAGGTGGCACCTCTCGCGTTCATGCGTGGACGCACCCTCAACTCCTCGTTCATCATTCTCGATGAGGCACAGAACGCCACTCCCGAACAGATGAAGATGTTTCTCACTCGCATTGGTTTCGGTTCCAAAGCGGTGGTCACGGGCGATGTCACGCAGGTCGACGTGCAAAACGGCAGAAGCGGTCTCGGTGGACTCGAGTCGATTCTCGGCTCCATTCCGGGAATCTCATTCGTTCGTCTGGCAGCTCGCGACGTCGTGCGTCACCGGATCGTCCAAGACATTGTCGACGCCTACGAGAAATCTGACGGAAATTCGGGCGACGCGACAGACAGTCGATGACCGGATCTTCAAGTAGCCGGGCAAGTTCCAGCACTCCGACGGTCGTGGCCGTCAACGAACAGACCGAGATCGAGATTGATACGCATCGTTGGGCACGTTTGGCGGCCGACTCGCTGATTGCGCAAGGTGTCACGAATGGTGAGATGAATCTGTTGTTCATCGACGAGAGCGAAATGCGTCAGCTCAATCTCGACCACATGAACAAGGATCGTCCCACCGACGTGCTCTCGTTTCCTCTCGATGGCAACGACACGGATCAGTCGGTCGACATCTTCATCGGTGACATAGTTGTATGTCCCGCATATGCAGAACGGCAGGCCGATGAACATCGCGGCGAACTCTCACACGACGGATCGCTCAACGACGAACTTGCGCTTCTCGTGGTTCACGGCGTGTTGCATGTTCTCGGATGGGATCACGAAGAACCTGTGGAGGCCGGCAAAATGAGCGCGGCCGAGCAGGCATTGCTCTCAGCTCACTACCGATCGTGACCCGTCGACCGTCTTCGCCGGGCAACCACCGATGACCGCCGGGATCTACCTGGGTGTTGGCCTGCTGGTGGCGTTGCCCGTCCTGGCGGGCTTGGTCACAGCGGCGTTGGTTTCGGTTGGTGGCGTCAGCGCGATTCGTGCTGAGGCGATGGCGGAGGAGGGGTTGTCGGGCGCGGCAACGCTGGTTCGTCTGATCGATCGCTCCCAACCAATCCTGAGCCTGTTGCGACTGGTCCGTTTGGCGTGTGTGGCCGGGTACGTGTGTGTTCTCACGGTTGTGGTGTTGGATCGAACGACCATTGGATGGCTGTCGATTTGGCTGACGATTTACGGATTGGCCACGTATCCCGTCGTCGAGATCATTCCCCGTGCGTGGGCCAGCAGGAGTCCCGATCGCGTGGCACGACGACTTGCTCTGATGGTCCTGGTGCTCAACGGGCTGCCACCACTCCGCTGGATCAGCTCATTGTTGGAGCTGACATTCGACAGGTTCTCGCCAGACACTGGCACGACCCCTCCGGTGTCAGAAGATGAGCTGATCGCTCTCACGGAAGAGGCCGCGGCCCGTGATGAGATCGAGGATGAAGAACGCGAGATGATCGAATCGGTGTTTGCTCTTGGCGACACCGTCGTGCGTGAAGTGATGGTGCCTCGCACCGACATGGTCACCGTGCCGGTCCGGTCCAGCGTCATTGATGCACTGGACATGGCCCTCGCTCGTGGGCTCAGCCGCGTCCCGGTTACCGGGGTGGATGTCGATGACATAGTCGGACTTGGCTTTGTGAAGGACCTCATCAGGGCCGAGCGTTCGGGACAGGGTGAACGGCTGGTCAGTACGCTCATGCGCAGGGCACGTTTCGTGCCCGAGACCAAACATGCCCACGATCTTCTGCGCGAGATGCAGGCTGGTGAACACCACATGGCAATAGTTGTTGACGAATATGGAGGCACGGCGGGGCTGGTCACGCTCGAGGATCTGATTGAGGAATTGGTTGGCGAGATCGTCGATGAGTTCGATAGCGAGGAACCGATCTGGGAGACACTGATCGGCGGTGATGTGAGAGTCCACGGACGAATGCCAGTGGATGAACTCAATGATCTAATTGACGCCGAACTTCCCGACGGCGACTGGGACACCGTTGGTGGCCTGATCTTCGACAGTCTCGGACGCGTGCCCGAGATCGGTGAGGTCATGGAATCGTGCGGATTGAAATTGACTGTGGAGAAGATGGAAGGCCGCAGGATCACGCGTGTGCGGGTCACCTCGCTCGACCAGGAATCCCACTACTCCGAGATGCAGCCAAATCAATGACCGATTTCAGATCCGGATTTGTGACTCTGGTCGGTCGTCCAAATGCCGGTAAATCGACTCTATTAAATTGGATCCTTGGCGAGAAAGTGTCGATCGTTTCCGACAAGCCGCAAACCACGCGTACCCAAGTGCGCGGCGTGCTGACTCGACCCAACGGCCAAATCGTTTTTGTCGACACTCCCGGTATTCACAAGCCGCAAAGTGCTCTGGGCAGCAGTCTCAACTCCACCGCCAACGAGGCGACTTCATCGGTCGATGTTGTCTGTTTCGTGCTCGATGCCACGGCGCCCTACGGCCGCGGCGACAAATTCATCACGTCCGGTCTGAAGGGTGGATCGATTGTGGTCGTCACGAAGACCGACATCGCGAGCCCTGCTCAAGTCCTTCGACAGCTCGAAGCCACCTCCGATCTCGATTCAGATGGCTGGTTCCCGGTGTCGGGAGTCGACGGCTCAGGCGTCGAGGAGCTGGTCGAAGAGCTCTTCAGTCGAATGCCGATCGGACCGAAGCTCTATCCAGACGAATCCGTCACCGACATACCGGACACGATCTGGGTGGCAGAGTTGGTAAGGGAACAATTGCTGGCCGTCACCCGAGACGAACTGCCGCATTCGATCGCCACGAGAGTCACAGAGTGGGAGTGGCCTCGAATTCGCTGCGAGATCATCGTGGAGCGAGAGTCGCAGAAGGGGATCGTGATCGGCAAGAAGGGTGCCACTCTCAAAGCGGTCGGTACGGCTGTGCGAAAGCAGCTAAGAGAGGGCGCCTTCATCGAATTGTTTGTGAAGGTCGAAAAGAACTGGCAGCAACGGGCCGAAAGTGTGGAGCGATTCGGTTACTGATATGCCTGCTCGCCGGCCCCATCGGTTCGTGAGGGATCGGTAGTCGTCTCATCGCCGTATTGCTCTGCGAACAAGAGCCACTCTTTGAGCCACACGCGATATGCCTCCTGATCCGGCTCGCCAGTGGCCGGGTCCACTGCATCCGTCGGAAGTGGTGGCGATTGGCGACGACTCGGCAACGGTTCGTCGAACGGGTTTTCGAGTGACAACTCAACGTCGATGGGTGTTGCCAGCTGGGGCAGCACCGGGAGGTTTTCCAACCGCAGACGCACCTCTTCGAGAATCGCAGTCGGGCTGTCGAGGCTTGGATTCCCGCCCCGCTTCGCAGCACGCCTACGGAGGACAGCGCGCACGGCCAGCGACACGATCAGTACCCCCAAAGGGACAGCAATCAAAATGACGAGTCTCGGCTCGAGGCCCGCGAGGGAGTCCTTGAGCCATGTCCAGTTGTTCACACTGTCCATGTCGGCAGTTCGGTCGAAAATGTCAGCAATTCCCGGTCTGGGCCTCAGGATCCCCGCATTATCCGGTGACCGGGTTGGCGTCGCGGAGCTGTTTCAGGAATCGATGAGCTTCGTCACGTTCGCTGGTGCGTCTCATTGGCGGGAGAGATTCGATGAGTTCCCAGCGGTAGCTGCGAGCCGTGGCGAGCCTCGGATCGAGGACTGCCACGACGCCTCTGTCTTGTGTCGATCTGATGAGGCGGCCGGCGCCCTGCGCAAGCATGGTTGCCGCCCTGGGCAGATCGATCGATCGAAACGCCGCTCCGGCGGCTCGCTCTCGTCGTGCTTGCAACACGGGGTCGTCAGGTCGTGGAAATGGCAACCGATCAATCGTCACCAGCGTGCAGGTGTCTCCTGGTGCATCGACACCCTGCCAAAACGACATGGTGGCGAACAATGACGTCTGCGGGTCGGTGACGAATTCCTCGAGAAGCTTGGCTTTGGATCCCTGCCCTTGGGTGAGCAGATTCCACGGCATTCGTGGCTTTAGGTACTCGACTGCGTCGCGCATTGCCGCCCAACTCGTGAAGAGAGCCAGCGTTCTTCCACCGGCGGCCAGAATCAGAGATTCGAGCTCATCCAACTTGGCTTGTCTACTGTCCGGGCTTCTGGGGTCGGGGAGATCGGTGGGGCAATAGAGCAGCGCATTCTCGGCATAGTCGAATGGGCTACCGACATTGGTTCTGTCGGCCGATTCCGGCATTCCGAGTTTGGTGCGCACGGTGCTGGCCAGGGTTGCGGAGGTCAAGATTCCGGATCGACGTGACCACACCCTGTCGTCCAACAACGAGTCGATCAAGATGGGCGTGGATCGAAGGCTCGGATTGTGGGGCGGACCGTCGACCCAAGTGACATCGTTTGCTGTGGGTTGACGAAGCATGTGAAGGTCGTCCAGAAGAGTGGTGGCACTTTGACGGACCCGTATGGCCCGTGTCGCCACATCCAGCGGGGCATCATCGGGAACGGCCTTGAGCGCCTGCAGCAGTTTCTCGACCCGGATGCCCAAGAGATCAAGGACCCGGGCCACCTCGTCGGTGGGGCCATCCGGTAGTCGCTTGCCGACCAACGGCTCGATGGCGGCAGACAAGAGTGTGGCGGCCGCCTCGATGTCACCGGTCGAGTCGCGGTCGGTGATGAGCCCAGCGGCGGTGCGGGCCAAAGCCTTGAGACGACCTCCCGAAACGGAACATCCCGCGGCTTGCGCAACGATGTCCTCGAGCTGATGCGCTTCATCGACAATCACGACCTCGTGATCGGGAAGCACCCCATCGATCATGGCGGCAATGGCGTAGAGGTGAAGATTGACGACGAGGATGTCGGCGGCCGCGGCGCGTTGGCGGGCCAGTTCGGCCAGGCAGTCGTCGCCGGCCGGGCATCTCGAGGCTCCGGGACACTCGTCCCGGCCGACACTTACCATCCGCCATGTGCGGTCGTCGATCTCGGCCAGCTCCGCCCGATCGCCGGCGTCGGTTTCCGCGGCGAACTCGCGAAGAAGATCAAGTGTGGTGAGGTCGAGCGAATCGTCGGTGTCGGGTATGTCGAGGCGATTATCGGGATCGGCTTCGGCAAGCTTCTGCAGGCACAGATAGTTGGATCGACCTTTGAGCACGGCGAAGTCGAAATCGTGGTCGAGGTTGTCGCTGAGAAACGGCAGGTCCTTGTTGGCCAGCTGATCCTGCAGAGCCTTGGTGGCGGTGGCGATGACAGTCTGTTTGCCTGACAGGACGGCCGGGACCAGATACGCCAGCGATTTGCCGGTGCCGGTACCGGCTTGCACAACAGCATGGCCGCCTGATTCGATCGCGGCCGCCACCGAGACCGTCATGTTTCGCTGACCCTCGCGCCTCTCTCCTCCCCCGGGAAGAAGGGGAGTGATGGCATCGAGGGTTTGTAGTGATTCCGTGGCGAGGCTCAAGTGGTGGAGGCTGTGAGGTCGCCAACCGCGTCGGTCATGTGACAACAGGGTAGTTTCCACTTCGTGAAGCTCGACGATCTCGACCCCAATCGGATCCCGTCCCACGTCGCGTGCGTGATGGACGGCAATGGGCGCTGGGCCCAGGCTCGCGGTCTGGCCCGTACCGAGGGCCATCGTGCCGGCGAGGATTCGCTGTTCGATGTCGTCGACGGTTGTCTGGAAGCGGGAGTGGAGTGGCTGACGGTCTATGCGTTCTCGACCGAGAATTGGCGACGGCCCCGCGACGAAGTCAAGTTCTTGATCAATTTCAATGAGGAGATTCTTCTTCGCCGCCGCGACGAACTTCACGAGAGAGGAGTGCGGATCCGTTTTATCGGCCGCCGAGATTGGCGTGTGCCCAAGAGGTTGATCAAGCGGATGAACGAGTCCTCCGAACTCACCAAAGGCAACAGAAAACTCACTTTCACGATCGCGTTCAACTATGGAGGACGAGCCGAGATTGTCGACGCGGTTCGTGCCATTGCCGGCTCCGGAATGAACCCAGACAAGATCACCGAGAAGACGATCAGCCGCCATCTCTACGACGTCGAGATGCCAGATCCCGACTTGGTGATTCGCACATCGGGTGAATTCCGGATCTCCAATTTTCTCCTGTGGGAGCTCGCCTACAGCGAGCTGTACTTCACAGACAGGCTGTGGCCGGAATTCCGACGAGACGACCTCTTCGCTGCCATTCACGAATTTCAGGAACGTGAGAGGCGATTCGGCGGGGTCGGAAGATCCAAGAGCTGACCGATGAGCCTCTACCGCGATGAGGCTGTCGTGTTGCGCACTTGGAAGCTCGGCGAAGCCGACAGGATCGTCAGTCTTCACACTCGTGACCACGGCAAGTTGAGAGGTGTCGCCAAAGGGGTCCGCAGAACGCGGTCGAAGTTTGGGGCGCGATTGGAACCAACCAGCCACGTCTCGGTTCAGCTCTATGAGGGCAAGAGTGAGCTGCACACGATCACCCAAGTGGAGACAATCCATCGGTTCACGTCATTGCGTTCCGACCCTGATCGATTCGCTCAGGCCGAATCGATGTTGGAGGCAGTCGATCAAATCACGCAGGACCGCGCCCCCGATGCCGACATGCACACCATGTTGTGGCGAGCGTTGGCCACACTGGATGGAGACGACTCACCTCTGGTTGCCGCGGCTTTCTTTTTGAAGCTTCTGGCGCATGAGGGGGTGCAGCCCCAGCTCCACGCATGTATCGAGTGTGGCCGAACCGATGACTTGATCTCGATCGATGTGCTCGGTGGTGGGGTCAGATGCCGCCGCTGCCGGCGCGACCGGCCACTCAGTGCCGAGGCGTTGAGGGTCATGAGACTGATCTACGAGGGCGATCTCTCGACCGCACTTCGTGAACCGCCGAGTGCACTCGCCGACGAGGTTGAGTTGATGGCCACGACATTGCTCGAGTCCCACCTCGAGCGCCGTCTACGGTCGACCATCGTGATCAACCAGTCGGGGTTTCGCTGAACCCGACGTGGGTCAGCTCCAAACCACTCCATCGCATATGACCTTGCCGATGTTGGCGGCCGCAGGGTCGGTAAGGGGAACGGTTATGGCATCCGTGCCTCGATCGGCGAGGGCCCCATCGATCAGCGAAAATCGTCTGCGGGTAATCGTGACGTCACCTTCGACGCCCACCATCGGACCGGTGCTTTCGGTCAGAACGTCGACACCGCCGTCTCCATCAGTGTCGGCGCAGGTTATTCCGTAGGTGACGGTGAGTATTGGTGGGGGAGATGCCGGTGTATCGCTTGCGAAACCGACTCGTTCGATAGTGCAACCGTTGACGGCGAACAGCCCGAGGAGTTTCGCCTCAGATCCGAAGCCGCCGAGATATATGAGGAATTCGTCTCGTCCGTCGCCGTTGATGTCCATGCCATCCACCGGCGTTGCTCCGGAGTAGGAGGTGGATTCATCCCAGATTTGAGCAGCGGTTCCGCCACCAGCCGCAAACGATATTTGCGTCCACCAGGCACCTGGCGCAGCCGGATCACCGAGCGTGTAGGTGTGGACCGTGTCGAGCAAGCCATCGCCGTCAATGTCGGCGGCTGCCAAGGCATGGTTGGCTGCCGCCCCCGGGAGGGCACCATCGCCCAGGCACGGGGCAGCTGTGGTGGTGGTTGTCGGAGCTTCGGTGGTGGCAGGTGGCAGCGTGGTGCTTGGCGCCGCGGAGGTCGTTGTTGTTGAAGTTGTAGTTGTGGCCGACGAGGTGGTGGAAGGTGCCTGCGTCGACGGGGTGACACTGGAAGACGCCGGCGCTGTGGTGACCGTGCTCGTCGAGCTCGCAACAGCAGCGGTGTTGGAGAGCCCATTCCCGCACGACGCGGCGACGAAAGTCAACGCCGCAACGATGGACACGATTCTTTGGTCGTGCGACAAATTGAACATGCCAATCAGCTCCAAATCACCGGGCCACACGCCAGTCGTCCGTAGTCGATGAACGTCGGATCGTCGGCGCTGATCGTCTCATCCGATGTGCCTACCACGTTGAGCTGTCCTGAAACGTAGGAGTAGTCAGTGACCGTGATCGAGAAGTCATTGGTGGCCCCGATTCGTTCACCCTCCCGGGTGGTAATCAAATCGTTGAACCCGTTTCCGTCTATGTCGGTGCATGTGATTCCAGACGTGAAGTTGAGTCCGCCGTTGATGATGAATACCGCATCGAAACCGTTGAGACTGGCTCGTCTGATCGCACATCCGGGCACGTCCAACAGCGCGATGAGTTGGGAGCTGGCGCCGGCGCCCACTTTGACGAAGAACTCGTCGCGGCCATCGCCGTTGATGTCGTAACCGTTAATGGCAATCGAACCCGAGAACTCAATCGCGGAATCGATCAGTTGCATGGCGTCACCGCCACCGGAGGCAAACGAGACCTGCACCCACCAACCGCCATCGGCGAGGGGATCACCGAGCGTGTAGGTGTGGATCGTGTCGAGAGCACCGTCGCCGTCGACGTCTGCTGCAGCCAGTGTGTGATTTGCGGCACCGGAGGGGAGCCCGCCGCTTCCTCCGCACAAAGGGGCGGCGGTCGACGTGGTCGTCGGCGCTGAAGCGGTCGTGGTGGTTGTCGGCGCTGAAGTGGTCGTTGTGGCGACCGGGGCCGCCGTTGTGGTTGAGGCCGCCGTGGTGGCAGGGGCGGCCGACGTGGCGGGCGCAAGTGTGGACGTGGAAGCCGGCGTGGTTGACGTGGTCGTCGTGGCGAATGAGTCGAGTGAGCCGTTCGAACACGACGATGTCAGAACGATCACTGTGATCAGAACGGCCGTGAGTGCCGATGGATTGGTGACGCGGCGTAGGGACAACCGCTCGATCATTGGCTGATCGGGATCCACTTTCCCTGGGACTCACCCCACTCCATCCACTGCTCGAGTTCGGGGTCCCACTGGATGTAAGTGTTGCGAGCCTCATCCCATTGCGGTGCGTCGACGCCCGGCCGAGATTCGGCGGCGGCCGGTGGTGGCGTTGGATCTGGTTCTGGAGTGTCGGGCGGGGTCGACACTGGTGGTGACGCGACTGGTGGTGACGCGACGGGTGGCGAGGCGACTGGTGGCGACACGACTGGTGGCGACACGACCGGCGGCGACGCCGGCGCGGGCGGTGTAGCCGGTGCTGATGCTGGCGGAGCGGTGGGAGAGGGGGGAGCCCAATTGGATGGGGGTGGAGCCGACACGCCTGCGCCGACCGGTGCTGTGAGTCCAGCGACCTGAGTGGGCGAACCAACCGATTCCTTCATGACCACGAACGTCGAGGCCGCCATGTCGCCGACTCGCCGGTGTCCCTTGGATGCAAGTCCGGTGATGAATCCAACCAGCGGGACCATGAACGGCAGGGCGTCGATCACCCAAAGGAGTCCTCGTACGGCATTGGCCCCAATGCCGGCGTGCTGGAACGTGTCTTGTTTGACCACCCGAAGGCCCAGCATTCCCTTGCCCGGTGAGTAACCGGTAAGGGTTGGTAACACGACGTGGAAAATGGCGAAGAACGCCAGCATCACCAAGCTGATTTCGGTGATGTCACTTCCGGTCCCGCCGTAGACCGTTGAGCCCGCGGCAATACATATGTTGCTGCCGGGGCTGTTGTTGACCAGGTCGCATAGATCGCTGGCCGATTGGCTGCTCGGCATCGTCACCTTGTCGAGAATGGTGATGAATGCCACCACCATTACGGCGAATCCGAGCGCGGCATCGATCAGATAAGCGCCGATTCGGCGACCCATGACTGCGGTGGGGTCGGATGTGGCGATCGCGGGCGCTGTTGAGTATGGATTTGTCTGCACGGCAACCATCGTCGCGCATCTTTGGCCCCGCGCGAGTAATCCAGCTCAGATCCCGTCTGAGACGGCTGGCGATATCCTCACGCTTCATGGCCGAAACCGATGCCCAACAGGGCCTGTTCGACAAGATTGTCAACCTCTCGAAACGCCGCGGATTCGTGTTCCAATCGGCCGAGATCTATGGGGGTTTTCGCTCCACCTACGACTACGGACCGCTTGGAGTTCTTCTCCTGCGCAACGTCAAGGATGCCTGGTGGCGTTCGATGGTGCAGCTGCGCCATGACGTCGTCGGTCTCGATGCCTCGGTTCTGTCACCTCCGGCAGTGTGGGAGGCATCGGGTCACCTCAAGAACTTCACCGACCCTCTGGTCGACTGCACGAACTGTCACGCGCGGCACCGCGTAGACAAACTCGACGACCCGAACGTCTGCCCCACTTGTGGGACTTCGGGTTCGTTCACCGAGGCGCGTGAGTTCAACTTGATGTTTCGTACGCACGCCGGTCCAATGGTCGAGTCGGCTGCCGAGGTCTACCTGCGTCCGGAGACTGCGCAGGGCATGTTCATCAATTTCATGAACGTGTTGCAGACCAGCCGCAAGCGTCCCCCGTTCGGCATTGCCCAGATCGGCAAGTCGTTCCGGAACGAAATCACGCCCGGAAATTTCGTGTTCCGCACGCGCGAGTTCGAACAGATGGAGATGGAGTTTTTCGTCCCGCCGGCCGAGGCCGCCGAGTGGTACGGCTACTGGTGCCAGGAGCGAATGGACTGGTATCTCAATCTCGGAATGCCCGCCGACCAGATCCGTCTGCGAGCCCACGAAGAAGACGAGCTGAGCCACTACTCATCGGCCACGTCCGATGTGGAGTACCTCTTCCCCTGGGGGTGGGATGAGCTCGAGGGCATCGCCAATCGCGGCGACTACGACCTCAAGCAACACGCCGAACATTCGGGTGAACGCATCGAATACTTCGACCAGGCCGCCAACGAGCACTACGTCCCTCACGTGATCGAACCTGCTGCCGGCGCCACCCGCACTGCCATGGCCTTCCTGATGGCGGCCTACGACGAAGACGAGGTCAACGGCGACCAGCGAGTGGTGTTGCGTCTCGATGCCAGGCTCGCCCCCTACAAGGTGGCCGTGTTGCCGTTGTCGAAGAAGGACACTCTCACCCCCACCGCCCAGGAGATTTTCGACATCGTGAAGGGCCGTTGGATGGCCGACTACGACGAGACCCAAAACATCGGCAAGCGCTACCGTCGGCAAGACGAAATCGGCACGCCCTACTGCGTCACGGTCGACTTCGACACGCTCGACGATCGCGCTGTCACCGTGCGAGATCGCGACACGATGGAGCAGGATCGAGTATCGATCGACAGGCTCGAAGAATACCTATCGGAGCGTCTGGGCTAACTTCGCCCAAGATGGGCATTCAGTCAGACGACATCGCGAAGGTGAGAGAGTCGGCCGACCTTGTCGCGCTCATTGGCGAACACACCGAGATAAAGCGATCGGGTCGAAGTTGGATGGCTCGTTGTCCCATGCACGGCGAGAGGACTCCCTCGCTGTCGGTGAGCCCCGAGAAGGGGGTCTACTACTGTTTCGGTTGTCACCGAAGTGGGGATGCAATCACGTTTGTCGAAGAGATGGACAACCTCGACTTCGTCGGAGCGGTGGAGTCGCTCGCCGCCAGATATGGAGTGACGCTTCACTACACAACAACTGACGAAGGAGCGGCTCGTTCACGCAAGCGCCATCTCACCGAGACGGTAGAGAAGGCGGTCGCCTTCTATCACGAACGGCTGATGGCGGGAGCGGACGCGGGTGAGGCCCGCGGATACCTTCGGTCGCGGGGATACGGCGCCGACATAGTGAAGCAGTACCGCATCGGGTGGGCGCCCGACGATTGGGACCAGCTCGCTCGGCATCTTCGCGTGTCCGCAGACGACTTGAGAGACAGCGGTCTCGGGTTCGTCAACAAGGCCAACCGCCAACAAGATGCATTCCGGGGCCGGGTGATGTTCCCGATCTTCGATGAGCGCGGAAACCCGGTGGGGTTCGGTGGTCGGATCCTTCCCGGCCATGAGGGGTCGAAATACAAGAACACCACCACGGATGCCATCGTCTACGACAAGAGCCGTGTGCTCTACGGGCTGCACGCCCATCGTGAGGGAATCGTGAGAGAGGGCGAGGCGATCATCTGCGAGGGATACACGGACGTGATCGGCTTCGCCGAGGCAGGGATACCGCGTGCTGTTGCCACTTGCGGCACGGCGTTGACCGAGCAGCACGTGAAGCTGTTGAAGAGGTTCTCCGCCAACCGGCTCGTGTTGTCATTCGATGCTGACGCGGCCGGCTTGGCCGCCGCCGATCGGGTGTACGCATGGGAGCAGGAATTCGACCTGGAGGTTCGGGTGGCGGATCTGCCTCCCGGTGTCGATCCAGCTGATTTGGCTCGCAGCGACCCGCAACGTTTGGAGGCCGCGGTCACGGGTGCGATCCGCTTCCTGAAGTTCAGAGTGGATCGAGTACTTGATCGGGCCGACATGTCGAGCGCTGAAGGAAGGGCCGCGGCGGTCGATGATGCCCTGGCGGTGGTTGCGGAGCACCCGAATCCGCTCGTGAGGGACGAGTATTTGATGGAGGTGGCGGACCGCTGTCGGATAGACGTGCGACGGTTGCGGGAGCTGGCCGCTGCACCTCGCGCCGCAGCGGCTCGTCCAGCGCCGCAGCGCCGAGACGGCACAGCGGGGTCGGACACCGGTAGAGACGGACGCTCCGTGGCCAACGTCCCCGACGATCGCGTCCCCGATCCGTCACCGGGCCCCAAAGTTGCCGAGGGGCGACTCACCGCGGAAGACGAGGCATTGCGCCTGGCAATCCATAGGCCGGACGAGGTGGTCTCGAGGTTGCACCCCGTTTTGTTCCACGATCCCGTCAGACGCGAGGCATTCGAGGCTCTCAACTCAGGTGGGGTGATGGCGGCGGCCGACCGCGTCGGTCCCACGGCGGCCGGCTTGATTCGTCGGCTTGCCGTGGATCCATCTGATGCCGAAGCCGACGACGTGATTGCAGGTGTGGTTCGACTTGCAGCCGATCGGATCCTCCGCGACCTTCAGCGCGGCGCGCGCCGTGCCGACATGGTGGAGGACCGACAAGGATTTGCTGCAGCTATCGCATGGGTGAAGATGCAGACAGAAAATCTCGCGGAGCGCGACTCGCGCGGACCGGCTCTCGAGCAGTTGCTACCGTGGCTTGTTCGCGAGCTCGAGGGGAGGGGAGCATGAACGAATCGATCAAGTCACCATCTCTTCCCGCGGCTGAGGCCGCCACACTCGCAGACCTGCTTGCCACGCGGCGAGAGGTCGGGCATGTGTCGCTCGACCGTGTCGTTCACGCCCTCAAGGACATCGAGCTGAGCCCCGACGTGATTGAGGCCATCAAGTTGTCGTGTGAAAAGGCCGGGGTGGTCTTGGATGAGTCAGACGAGTCTCCCGTTCCGGCCGACATAGCTGTTGTATCCCGTGCCGAAATCACGGAACCGAAGATGAATGCCGACGGTGAGGTAATCAGCGTCGCTCGTCAGGAAGCGGATCGATCCCGAGTTGAACGCGCCGCTGAAATCGCGTCATCGATCGGCGACGACGTTGCCGAGGAGGCCCGCCACCCTCGGCGGCAACAGCAGCGCCAGGGTTCCGAGTCCGGTTCCACGGATGATCCGGTCCGGTTGTACCTACGCGAGATTGGGCAGGTTCCGCTGCTCGACCCGCGTCAAGAGGTGCGTATCGCCGCTCGAATCAGACGCGGCGTCGAGGCACGTGACCGACTGATCGCCGCCGGCCTTGTCGAATCCGACGAGCTTGACGACGCAAAATCCGACAAAGACGAAGACACAGCCGACCCGGGTCCTGCCGATGTGGAAGTGATCGAACCGGCCGAAGTGGCCCGTCTGAATCGCCTGGTGAGGGACGGCCAGCGGGCAAGCGATCAACTCACCCGGGCCAATTTGCGGCTGGTGGTATCGATTGCCAAGCGCTACGTGGGTCGGGGAATGATGCTTCTCGATCTTGTGCAGGAGGGCAATCTGGGCCTGATGCGTGCCGTCGAGAAGTTCGACCACACGAAGGGGTTCAAGTTCTCGACCTATGCCACGTGGTGGATCCGTCAGGCGATCACCCGGGCCATCGCCGATCAAGCCCGCACCATTCGAATACCTGTGCATATGGTCGAGGCGATGAACCGTGTGAAACGGATTCAGCGAGAAATGCACCAGCGTCTAGAGCGCGAACCAACAGTCGAGGAGCTGGCGGCCGAAGTTGACGAACCGGTCGAGAAGATTCGAGACATTCTTCGCATCAGCCAGGATCTGTTGTCTCTCGATACGCCCGTAGGGGAGGAAGACGACTCCAACTTGGGGGATTTCATCGAAGACCGAAACGCGGCCGCGCCCGTCGATGCAGCCACGCGTGTTCTGTTGGCGAGCGAGCTTGCAGAGGTAATTCATGAACTGAGCGACCGTGAACAAGAGGTCGTCCGATTGAGGTTCGGATTGGTCGACGGACGACCGCGCACGCTCGAGGAAGTCGGCCGCGAATTTGGCGTTACCCGTGAGCGAATCCGACAGATAGAGGCCAAGACATTGGCCAAGCTCAGACACCCCAATCGCAGCGACCGACTGCGGGCTTACATGGAGCCTTCCTAGCTTCCAATTGTTGGTGTCGGCCGACTCGATGGGCGCTAGCATCGGCGGCTGACCTTCCGGGGTAGCTCAGTTGGCAGAGCAGTGGACTGTTAATCCGCGTGTC
>CAZHMP010000043.1:0-20548 GCA_964533595.1 uncultured Acidimicrobiales bacterium
TCCCACCACGTTGGCATCGCGCACGGACGGATGTGATTTCAGCGCCTCCTCCACCTCTTCCGGATAGATCTTCTCGCCACCGGAGTTGATGCAAACGGATCCGCGGCCGAGCAGCGTGATGGAACCGTCGGCCTCAACGGTGGCATAGTCACCCGGAATCGACCAGCGTCGCCCGGCGATGGTCGGAAATGTCTCCGCGGTCTTTTCAGGGTCCTTGAAGTATCCAAGAGGTATCGCTCCCCCGTTCGCCAGCCGTCCGATCTCCCCCGAACCCGGCTGCACCTCGCGGCCGTCGTCGGTCAGAACGCTCGTGTTGGGGCCAAGCGAGAATCTCGCCGTATCGGTGGTGCCGGACTCTCGACGTGATATTTGCGAGGCAAATCCGACCGCCTCGCTCGAACCAAGACTGTCGAGCAATGTCATGTTCTTGTGGCTGAGAAAAGCTTGCTTCGACTCGTTGGACCACATCACACCTGAGGAAAGGACCTGATACAGACTTGTCAGATCGTGTGGCCGACCCGCTGCTTGTGCGGCATCCAGGGATGTGAGCATCGGCCTGGCGAACGCGTCGCCAACGATGGTGAGCATCGTCAACCGATGATCTGCCACCAGAGTCCACAGCTCATCGGCATCGAAACTCCTGCCTTCGAGTGTGGCGACCATTCCGCCTTGTGTCATGAACTGAAGGGCCGAAATTCCAGATGTGCCGTGCATGAGCGGCGCAGCCGCCAGCAGCCGGGTGACTCTGCGCCGGTTGTGGAGTTCGACGGCCGCCGCCACTGCCTGTTCCACAGTGTCGGGAACGGACTGTTTGAGGACCGCGTAGTGGGCCGACATGTTGGCAATGAGGTCGCGGTGGCGCCACATCACGGCCTTGGGATTTCCGGTGGTGCCGCCTGTGTACAAAAACCACAGGTCGTCTCCCGATCGCTCGATGCGTTCGGCCGGCTGGTTGTCGGCGATGAGATTTTCATATCCAACCGCGCCATCGGCAACTACGTCCCCACCCACCTGGATCAAGAGCTTCAGATGAGGACATCGAGGCCGGGCCTCCATCACCCGTTCCGCAAGCGTGTGATCGAAAAGAATCACGGAGGCTTCTGCATTCGTCAGCAGATAAACCAGCTCGTCTGCCAGATAGCGATAGTTCACATTGCACGGCACCGCCCGGTTCTTGAACGCCGCGTACTCAGCTTCGAGGTACTCGAAGCCGTTGAACAGGCACAGGGCGACGGTGTCGTTTCGCCCAATCCCATGCTCGGCCATACCCTGGGCGAGCCTGGCCGACCTGTTGTCGAATTCGGCCCAGCTTCTGACGACCGGACCGTGCGCGGCCGCGTCTGCCCCGGGGCACGCGTCCGCAATTCCCTCCCAGATACTTGCGAAATTGATCATCGAGTCTCCGTGTCGTGGAGGTCGTATCCTATGGCCTGACACCAGAACGCAGAAATGCTGTGGGCGCCCCATCCGGCGCTATGGAGGCCATCAAATGGACCATGTAGTCGGATCTCTCGGACCAGACCAACGCCGCACCGACCTCGACCGACTCGCCACCGAGCACCTCGACGTATTGGTAATCGGCGGTGGGATCACCGGCTTCGGTTGCGCGCTTGATGGCGTCACCCGAGGGCTGAGGGTCGGGTTGGTCGAGCAACGCGACATCGCGTCGGGCACCTCGAGCCGTTCGTCAAAGCTCATTCACGGAGGTTTGCGCTATCTCGAGCAATTCGACTTTGCGCTGGTGAGGGAGGCTCTCCATGAAAGGGGCCTACTCGCCGACACAATCGCCCCTCACCTCATTCGACCGGTTTCGTTTCTCATCCCTCTCACATCCAGGATTTGGCAGCGCGCCTACTTCGGAGCCGGCGTCCTTCTCTACGACGCCCTCGCTCTCAGCGGTAAGCACCCTTTCCCACATCACAGGCATCTGAGCAGGCGTGCCGCGCTGAAGCTGATGCCAGGGCTCAAATCCACATCGCTCATCGGTGGCATCGTCTATCACGACGCGCAGGTCGACGATGCCAGATACACCGTGGCGGTGGCTCGCACGGCGGCACGCCACGGTGCGGCCATCGCGACGAGCGTCGAGGTCACGGGTCTGATCATGGAGGGCGACAAGGTTGTCGGGGCGCGCGCGTGCGACCTGGAACACGGTCGTGAATTCGAAATTCGTGCCACGAAGGTGATCAACGCCACCGGCGTGTGGATCGATCAGATCCAGGCAATGGCCGGACCAGCGGGTCTGAAAGTCGAAGCCGCCAAGGGCATCCACATCACGGTCCGAGGCGACTGCATAGAGGGCCAATCCGGAGTGGTGGTACGCACCAAGAAGAGCGTCCTGTTCATCATCCCGTGGGGCGATGAGTGGCTGCTGGGCACGACCGACACCCCATGGCATCTCGATCGCAATCACCCCGCGGCTTCACGCGCCGACATCGACTACTTGCTGGAGCAAGCCAATGCCGTTCTTCAGCGGCCGCTTACCCGCGACGACGTAATCGGCGTCTTCGCCGGCCTGAGGCCTTTGATCAAGGGCACCGACGACGACACCACGAAACTCAGCCGCGAACATGCGGTGGCGCAATCGATTCCCGGGTTGATTTCAATCGCGGGAGGCAAGTACACGACATATCGGGTAATGGCTGCCGACGCCATCGACGCGGCCGTCGAGGGCATCGATCGAACTGTCGACTCATCCAGTACCTCGGAAATTCCCCTCGTCGGCGCAGACGGATGGCAGGAATTGGCTGACTCGAGCACACAGATTGCCGCAGAGCATGGCCTGCCCTCAAACCTCATCGAACGCCTGATCTGGCGACACGGTTCGGGCATCAGCGACGTACTGAGAATCGCCGATTCCGACCCGAAATTCGCTCAGATACTTCCTGGCGGTCGTTACATCGCGGCCGAAATCGTCCATGCAGCCAGGCATGAAGGCGCGCTTCACCTCGACGATGTGCTTGCTCGTCGTATGCGGATTTCCTTCGAGAATCCCGAGCGAGGCGTCGCGGTTGCCGAGCTGGCCGCGTCATTGATCGCACCTGAACTTGGGTGGAGTCAAGAGCGCACAGCCGAAGAGGTGAGCCTCTGGTGCCAACGAGTCGAAGCTGAACGATTCGCGAATGCCGCTGACGATGACGATGCCGCTGACCAGGCTCGAAGGACGGTGACCGACGCCCGAAAGGTGATCTCGGCATGACTGCGCGCCGAGTTTCATGATCTCGTCGGTCCCCCACGTCACCCGTGAACAGATGATTGAGGTGGATCGGCTCATGGTGGAGGAGGCCGGCGTCACGCTATTGCAGATGATGGAGAACGCCGGCCGCTCTCTGGCCGACTTTGTGATGCAGCGCCACCGCCCCAATTCCGTCACCGTGTTCGTTGGCCGAGGCGGTAACGGAGGCGGAGGACTGGTTGCCTCACGTCATCTCTCCAATCGCGGGGTGAACGTCACGATCGTCACCTCATCGGAGGTGTCAAAGTTCGACGGTGTTCCAGCCATCCAGCTCGGGGCGTTGGCGATGACCGATGTCTCGATCTCGGATGCTCCCCCAGCGACCGCTGACCTGGTCGTCGACGCTCTGATCGGTTACTCACTGTCTGGAGCGCCGCGAGGTCGTGTCCGCGATCTGATCGTGCAAATCAACCAGAGCGTCGCCCCGGTGGTGTCTCTGGATGTACCGTCCGGGGTCGATCCCAATACGGGAGATTGCGAAGGAGCGGCAGTACTGGCCACCTCGACGCTCACTCTCGCCTTGCCCAAGATCGGACTCAGAGACTCCCAGAACACCGGTTCCCAGCATTTGGCCGACATCTCCGTTCCGCCTTCTCTCTACCGTCGACTGGGGATCGAAGTGCCCTCGGATCTGTTTTCCGAGTCACAAGTCATCGAGCTGTCCTGAACCGACCCGCTCGGCCGAGATGCCAAATGCGTCAGTCCGGCGGTTGGTTGGCCATACAATCGTCCGCGATGTCGAGCACGTTCGGGACACTGTTTCGCCTCTCCACCTTCGGAGAATCTCACGGAGGGGGTGTGGGGGTCGTGATCGATGGCTGCCCGCCCCGGCTTCGGCTCTCCGAATCAGACCTTCAGGTCGACCTCGACCGACGCCGCCCCGGGCAGAGCAGCCTCGTCACACAAAGACAGGAGGCCGACCGAGCCCGCATAATTTCCGGGGTTTTCGACGGGTACACAACGGGCACGCCGATTGCCGTGGTTGTCGACAACGTCGACCACAACAGTGGCGCATACGAACATCTTCGCGATGTCTACCGTCCTTCCCATGCGGACTTCACTTACGACGCGAAGTACGGCTTTCGTGATTGGCGCGGGGGCGGCCGCAGTTCGGCCAGAGAGACGATCGGACGCGTCGCCGCCGGCGCAGTGGCAAGGAAACTGCTCACCGAGGTGTGCGGGCTCGAAGTTCTTTCCTGGGTGTCCAGTGTTGGCGACATCACCGCAGATGTCGACGCCGACGCAATCGATCGGTCCTCGATCGAGGACGACCCGACCAGGTGCCCCGATCCGCAGGCAGCGGCACTCATCACCGAGGCAATCGAGGAGGCGCGGCGCAATGGCGATTCAATCGGCGGGACGGTCACATGCGTCGCTCGTCAAGTGCCCGCAGGGTTGGGCGAGCCAGTGTTCGACAAACTGGATGCCGATCTCGCCAAGGGGTTGATGTCGCTCCCAGCCGCCAAGGGCGTTGAGATCGGCAGTGGCTTTGCCGGCACACTTCTCACCGGCACCACCCACAACGATCCATTTACGCTGGTGGATGGGGTTGTCGGCACCACCACGAATCACAGCGGCGGGATACAGGGCGGCATTTCCAACGGCGCAACCATCGTTGCGCGGGTCGCCTTCAAGCCCACGGCAACAATTTCATCAGAGCAAACAACAATCACACGCGGGCACGAGCCAGCCACCCTCGCTGCTCACGGCCGCCATGACCCCTGTGTCTTGCCACGCGCCGTCCCCATGGTGGAGGCCATGGTGCTACTGGTCCTGGCCGACCATTGGATGCGTCAACAGGCGATCAACGTGTTGCCACCGCTCGAAGAGCTGCCCTGATCAAGCCGCTTGCACATAGGCCAGACACACCGGTCGGCGAGTCAGACCGAGTCCTGCGGCCATGGCCGCTGCTTGAAGCTCCAATTCCGCAGCCCGACGTCTGTAGGTGTTGGACAGCGGAGTGCGAATGCTGGTGGCCATCAGCCGAAGATCCGCGGCGCGTGATCGCAACGCGGCCAACACCGTTGATGCGCCGGGTTGACGTTTGCTGTTGTTTGCTCGACCGGCTTCGATCTCAGTCATTTCATCGGGCCTTCCTGGCTGACGGACGTGACTGTTCCAAACCATCGGTACGCCAACAATGTTCCAGCGCACTTGCCAATTGATCGACCAAGAACTCTGTCGTCGGAGTTACCTTCGCGACGCGCCGCGTTGTGCCGGCTATCAGTGCTTGTGAAACGGGGGCTTTGTCACCACTGCCGCGACATCGGTGCCACGCACATCGATGGTGACGGCTGCCCCGTCGTCAATTCCGGATTCCAGGAATGCGAGGGCTATCCCCTGTCCCAGAATCGGCGAGAAGTTTCCGCTGCTCACCTCGCCAATCTGGCGACCATCCAAGCTCACCGCTTGGTGAGCTCGGGGCGGTCGACGACCTTCCACAACAAGGCCACGCAGCGTGCGTGAGGGCCCGTTCTCGGCCTCTGCTGCCAAGGGGATCGACCCTCGGAATGCGCCCTTGTCGAATCTCACGACCCAACCAAGACCAGCTTGCAGCGATGTGATTCCTGCGCCGAGCTCGTGCCCGTGAAGGGGTAGCCCGGCCTCGAGGCGCAATGTGTCACGAGCTCCCAATCCTGCAGGCTGAACCCCGGTACTCAAAACACCATTCCAGACTTCAATGGCGGAGTCGACCGGCACGGCGATCTCAACTCCATCCTCACCCGTATATCCGGTGCCGGCGGCCACCACATCTACGTCGCCAAATTTCACTTCGGCCACATCGAATCGTGGCACCGCTGCCACCTCGGGGGCAACTGTCGCCAGACGCGAGCGCGCATCGGGGCCCTGCACTGCAATCACGGCCCGCTGGGAGGTGACGTCGACTGCCTCAATCGCGCCTGACCCTTCCGTGAGCGCCGATACCACTCTCGACGTGTTGGACGCATTCGGCATCACATCGAAACGGCCCGGCCCAACCCACCACACGATGATGTCGTCGATTACCGAAGCATCGTTCTCGTCGAGTAGGTGGGTGTACTGGGCGCGACCGGGTCGGATGCGATTGAGATCATTGGTGAATGCCCACTGCAAAGCATCGAATGCACCGTCGCCTGTGAGGCGCACGGTTCCCAAATGCGAGACATCGAAGGCGACTGCGGACTCCCGGCAGGCCGCGTGTTCGGCCAGAGTGCCGGAAGGGTACGCGAGCGGCATCTCCCAGCCGCCGAACGGCACCATCTTGGCGTCGAGATCCAGATGGGCTTGATGCAACGGCGAACGACGATCCTCTGACACTTTGTCTCCTGCTTCAATACGGGTGAATTACCGATTGCCGAGCTCGGAATGCCCGTTCAAGCGGCGCTGGAAAGACCGTACTTGAGTCCGAGCCGTTCGACATCACGGCGGCACAGGAGACGTACTGATACTTCCGGGTGTTGCGCCTCGAGCATGCGAATCTTGCGATGCTTTCGAGTTATCAGAGACTGACGAAGAGTGGTGACCTCAACGTAGGTGTCGAAATCGCACAGATAAAAATCTGGCGTGAATGCGCAGGTGGGGTCGCCCTGGTCGTTTGTTTCGAGAACGAATGTTGTTGGTTCGTATTTCCACTTGATGCCGTAGCTGTCGAAAAGCTCGGCAATCTCGCGCTCGGACGGGTGGGAAAATATGCTCACAAATTTCAGTCCTGGCCCGATACCCGACGGACGTCGTCTTCCGGGGCGATGGATCGATCCGGGAACAATTCGACTATCCGAGCATCCACTTCCTCTTTGACCGCAGCCAGAGGCAAGACGTTGAGCACGCCTTGGCCGTTTTGGAGAATGTCGATCAGTTCGGCGCCCGTATTGACCAGGACCGAGGTCGAACCCTCGATGACGAGATTGGCCGAGGCGATGTCCTCACCCAGATTCTCTCGCACGTAGGCAAAAACCTTGCGTACCTTCTCAAGACGGATGCCGGCATCGAGCAGGCTCTTGATCACCTTCAGCTCAAGGAGATCGCGGTAGCTGTATTCGCGGCGACTTCCGCTGCCGTGGGCTTTCGCCAGAGACGGCTTCACCAGATCGGTTCGAGCCCAATAGTCGAGTTGACGATACGTGATCCCGACGATCTCGGACGTGCCCTTGCCGCTGAATCCCTGTTCGCCCATTGGGTTCTCTCCCCGAGTTCTCTACATCGACGAAATTACGTCGATGTGACCTTCCTCAGACATTACGAGTTTGAGGTCACCGGGTCAACGATCCTTTTGAATATTTCGCGCGTAACGCGCGCAGCGTCGCGCTCAAAGCGATCTGCGTCCACCGGGATGGGCTGCTACCGGAAGGTCAGCGACCCGTGGTTATGTAGTCCTCCAAGTGACGTCGCTCCTCTTCGAGCTCGGCCAGCCGCCCCTTCACCACATCGCCGATGCTGACCAATCCAGACAACTCTGAACCGGCAAGAACAGGCAAATGTCGAATCCGTTGCTCAGTCATCAAGGCCATGAGCTCGGCAATATCGTCTGACATCTCGCACGTGACAACGTCGACGGTCATCAGATCGGAGACCGGCGCCGAAAGAGTATCGACGTTGTGGTCGAGGCTTCGGACTATGTCGCGCTCGCTGAGGATTCCATCAACGTGGACTCCGTCGGTGGACACGACAAGCGCTCCGAAAGACAATTCGGCCAACCGGCGAACCGCCACCGCGACCGTGTCGGACGGGTGGAGCGTTGCGACGTCGGTGCCCTTCGTCCTCACAATGTCGCTGACTCTCATCGTGTCCCCCTCGTCAAGTTGCCCTTAACTCTCCCAGAAATCGCGGTTGACGGAAAGCGGCAGCCGCGATTTCTCTCAGAGTGGCTTCACTCAATCACCGAAATCTTCCGGGTTTATCGACTCGATGAACTCCTTGAACTGCTCGACGACTTCCTCTGGTTCGTTGTCGACCACATCCTCATCCTCGTGATAACCCACCTCCTCGATGACAAGGTCTTCCATGAAGATCGGAGTGCCCGTGCGTGCGGCAATGGCGATCGCATCCGACGGACGACACGACACGGCGTGGGGTTGACCCTCTCTCACAAGATGCAATTCGGCAAAAAAGGTCTTCTCGCTCAAGTCGGTGACCACGACCTTTTCGACGTCAACGTCGAGCTCGTCGAAAATTTCCCGGATCAGATCATGGGTCATCGGCCGCGGCGTCTCGATCTCATCGAGAGCCAGGGCGATCGCCGTGGCTTCGGGTGCGCCGATGAAAATTGGCACCAGACGCGCCGCTGCCGATCGCTCGCGCAACAACAGCACCGGCACGTTCGACGGCATCTCGACTCTGACACCTACCAACTCCATCTCCTGCATGACAGAAGACTACGACAGGTAGAGGTCCTCGACATAGGCATCGGGATCAGACGCCAAAACCTCGGTGTCGACAGTGGCGAGCATCTTGAGATTTCGGTAACGCCCGCGGTAGTCCAAGCCATATCCGATCACGAACTCATCGGGAATTTCGATGCCCACATGATCGAGCTGCACAGGCACAACTCGGGCCGGTGAACGATCGACAAGTGTGCAAAAACCAAGCGAATTCGGTGAACGACGGCTCAGTTCTCCGCGAAGAAAGGCCGACGTGAGACCGGTGTCGACGATGTCTTCCACCACGACGACATCTCTGTTGGTGATGTCGATATCGAGATCCTTCAGCAACCGCACCCTGCCGGTGCCACGTTCGTACTTGGTTATCGCAAGGAAGTCGATCAGGGAATGAATCGACATGGCCCGTGACAAATCCGACAGAAACGGAACGCTTCCACGCAGCACCGCAGCCAACACGACACCGTCTTCGAAACGAGCCGATAGTTCACCGGCCAGCCGATTGACGGTGCCGTCGATTCCATCTTCATCGAGTAGCACCTCAAGCCCAGCGGCAGTCATGGAGTTCGCAAATCGGGGCCAAGGTTTCGGCGCAGCACCGAACGTTGAATCGTCTCGCCGAGCTGGATCAATTCGTCGAGTTCAGAGCGCGCGCTTGAAGCAGACTCCGCGTTGCGTTTGGCTTTGGCTCCGAGCAACTGCTGGAACACGCCCGCTTGACGTTCGGCCGCAACCTTGAACATTCGCAGATGTCTGGGATGAACTCCGCGCAAGTTCAATGTTGCTGCAGCTTTGACCACTATCAGCGCCTCGTGGTCGTAGACCGGCTCGCCGGCGTCGGCTATCGAAACAATGAGTCCGAGACGCTGGATCTCGTCGACAAACAGCGAATCGACTCCCGACGAATCGGCAAGCTCGTGCTTTGTGAGACTCACGGAACCGGTAGCCCCGACGTCGGCCGAGGATTTCGCAGCGGGTAGGGATGCCTGTGGCCGACCCGCCGATGGTGACGTCGGTTCGGCAGGCGCCTCGGCGCTGCGCGAAAACAACGTCGGTTCGCGTGGATTCTCCATATGACCGGTGGAAGTTGTGGTTGAAATCGGGTCACCCGAATCAAGTCGGCGTTTGATCACCTTGAGAGGAAGGAAATTGTCGCGCTGCTGGGCGAGAATCCATCTGAGCCGATCCACATCTGCCTCGAAGAACTTCCGGTAACCCGATGGAGTCCGCTCCGGGGAGATGAGCCCCTGGCTCTCGAGGAAACGAATCTTCGAAATGGTGATGTCGGGATGCTCGGGCTTGAGCAACGTCAACACCTCACCAATCGAACGGTGTGTCGGTTCAGCCATCGTTGCTCTCCGCGATTCTCACAATGGACCCGTGCCATGGGCGAATATCAGTCGATACTTTCCGATTCTGAGTTCGTCTCCATCACGAAGCTCGGCGTTGTCCACCCGTTGTCGGTTCACATACGTGCCGTTCAGGGATCCGACATCGTTGACTTGATAGTTGGCGGCGTTGCGCACCACCTCGGCGTGCCGGCGCGACACCGTGATGTCGTCGAGAAAAATATCACTATCGGGATGACGCCCCACCTGCACCAGATCGGTGTCGAGCGAATAGCGAGCGCCGGCCTTCGCCCCTTGGACGACTACGAACAGTCCTTGATCCACTCGAAATGATGAGCGATCGATGTTGGCCAAAGGGCCCTCATCGTCGGTCTTTACAACTGGATGAGATGTAGTGGGCTCTCCCCAAGCAAGCTCAGCGCCACATGAGGAACAAAAACGCGCCGAAATCTGGTTGCGATGACCACATTCGGGGCAACCCGCCTCATCCAACGGTTTGCTCAACTCTCGATCAAGGCTTGGTACGCCCCATCATCAAGCAACGACTCGACTTCTGACGGCGTGGACATTTTGATCCGACACAACCAACCCTCACCATAAGGGTCAGAGTTGACCAACTCGGGATTGTCGCCAAGCTGATCATTGACCGCCACAATCTCACCGCTGAGCGGGGCATAGATGTCGGAGACCGATTTGGTGGACTCAACCTCGCTGAAAGATTCACCGGCAGCGACGTCGGTGCCGGTGGACGGCACGTCGACGAATACCACGTCACCGAGAGCGTCCTGGGCATAATCGGTGATTCCGATTGTGGCTGTGTCGCCTTCGACACGGACCCATTCGTGGTCAGACGAGTACTTGAGATCTGCTGGAACGTTCATGCGTTAGAAACTAACGCATCTGGGGCCCGCTCATGGAGCCGAAGCCGCAATCTCATTCCGTAATCATCTCCTCCACCCACCTGACGTACTGGGTGACCAACCGTTCTGCAGACTGCTGGCTCTCCCCCTCCGCAATGAGCAGAGTAACCGGCTCCCCTGGGTCGGGAAGAATGAGGATCCATTCGTCGTCGTGATGGATTCGAACGCCATCCACCAGATCCATCGGGTGACCTTTGGCCTGCTCCGTCAGGACCCGCATGACGGCACCTTTTTGTTCCCACGGAGTTACGACCTGACGTCTCTCCATGTGGACCCCCGGAAACGCATCAACCACCTCCGACAACCGACGTTGGGAGGTGGACAACTCACTGAGCAGAAATACGAACGTGGCGATGGCATCGAATGCAGGCATGAACGCCGGTGTTACGAATCTCCCGCGCCCATCCGAGGCCAAGCATGTATTCGGCTCGGCGGATGCTTTCATAACCGAAGCTGACGACGTGGGGGTGAGCACCACCGTGCCTCCCAGCGCTTCGACGATCGCCGCCGCTCGCGAGGTGACCGACACAGGAAGGACAACTCGCTGACCCAGCAAGCTGTCGCCGCGCATGGAGATCATCGCCAACAGCAATTGAGCGTCGCTGAGAATCCGCCCGGTGTCATCGACAATTGTGAGCTGCTCCCCGCCCGGCGTAAAGACCACACCGACCTGCGCCCCAGATGCCGTCACCAATTCCGCCACTCGTCGAGAATTGGCCATCCGGTCGAATTCGGCTGCCCCCGCAGTGGAGACGAACGGGTTGAGAGCAAGCACTTCACAACCGAGTTTCGACATCACATTCGGCATCACGAACGACACCGCGCTGAACCCAAAATCTGCTACAAGTTTCAGCCGAGCGGATTGCAATTCCGCCACGTCGACGGTCGACTCGATTGCCGTCGAGTAGTGCTCCAATGCGCGCGGCACGTAGCCGAGATCGCCTATCTCACCTGGGAAAACACGGCGGTAATCCTCCCGGTGGAGAAGTCTCTCGATCTTGCGATGGTCATTCTCCGACATGTCCCCGCCGTCAGATCCGATGAAACCGATCACGACCGACTGGGGGTCAGAGGCATCCAGGCTCACCGTGACGGCGCCGGCGATCTCTGGTCGACGTGTGACGAATCTCGCGACCGGCACCGGCGCCACTTCAAGATCCTGGACGGAAATGCCGCTGGCATTGAGGCCCGCTTGGATGGAACGCTTCAACATTCGAGAGGAGCGTGAAGAATCGCGACTGGTTACAACAATCTGCCCTTGCTTGAGTGTGGATCCGTAGGCCATAGCGAGCTTCGTCACCACCTCAGGCGTGATGTCGACATTGGCCAAGCCCCTTACCCCGTCCGGCCCGAACAAGCTTCGAGATCCCTTCGACTCCCAAACAATCGATGAGTTGATCGTGGCCCCCGACTCAATTGTCTTGAACGGATAGATTTTCACCCCAACCCCAACCGATGCATGCGCGCCCACGAAGCACTCATCGCCGACAACCACGCCTGCCTCGGTGCGGACCCCCTGGCGAAGGTCACATGACCGACCAATGACCGATCCGCGCAGGTTTACGCCCTCTGCCAAATACGTGTTGTCGGCCACCACAACCCGTTCGAGGTCTGCGTCTGCCCTCACCCTCACGTTGGTTCCCAGCACTGTGTAGGGCCCGACTCGAGCGCCCTGTTCGATCCGGCAATTGTCGCCAAGGAGCGCCGGCCCTTCGACGACTGCGTCGCCGTGGACGACGACGTTGTCGCCTATGAAGACCCGATCTCGCTGCTCGAAGCCATCAATATGCAGCGAGACCCTGCCGTCGAGAACGTCGGCATGAGCGTTGACGTAGGACTCGATGGTGCCAACGTCTTCCCAGTACCCCTCAGCTATTGCGCCATAGATTGGCTCGCCCCGCTCCAAGAGGTCCGGAAATACCTCGCCGGCGAAATCGACCGGGCGCCCAGGTTCGATGTAGTCGAATACCGACGGCTCCAGAACGAAAATCCCGCTGTTGATCGTGTCACTGAAAACCTGGCCCCAGCTCGGCTTTTCCAGAAATCGTTCGACGGATCCGTCATCTCGGGTGATCACGATTCCGAAGTCGGGAGGATTGTCGACCCTGACCAGACCGATCGTCGCCATCGCCCTGTTCGACTTGTGAAAGTCGACGATCTTGGTGAGATCGATATCGGTGAGAACGTCTCCCGATATCACCAAGAAAGTGTCGTCCAGTTCGTCTATTGCATTACGAACCGACCCTGCCGTTCCCAGTGGCGACTCCTCCACCGCGTAGACCATGCGAACACCGAATTCGGACCCGTCACCGAACCAGTCGCGAATGACGCTGGGCATGAACGCCAGCGTGACCACGATCTCGTCGAAACCATGAGACTTGAGGAGTTCGACGATGTGCTCCATCATCGGACGATTGGCCATGGGGACCATCGGCTTCGGCATGTTCGAGGTCAGCGGACGTAGCCGCGTGCCTTCGCCGCCGGCCATGATCACTGCCTTCATGGCTCAACCCTACTTGACGGCTGATCTTCCCTCCCTTAGGGCAACTCGCGCCATGGGCACGTACTGGGCCGCGGAGAGGTAGCTGTAGACAAGTGAGGGCACGGCGATGATCCAGCCCGCCCAACGGAACCAATCGGCGATACTCACATCGGACGCACCGGCCAACAGGAACGGGAAGGCGAAATAGAGGCCGAAAGTGGCCACCTTGCCCCACCAGGTGACATCAAGCCTCCTGGCTCCAAGTGCACCCAACACCAGACCCGCCACCGCAACAAGAAGTTCACGCGCCAGCGCAGCCCCCACCAACCACCACGGAACGGAGCCGTCGACACCGACCGACAGAATCCCGGTGATCAACACGACTCGATCGGTCACCGGGTCGATGAGCTTTCCGAACTCGCTCACGACGTTGAACTTGCGTGCCCACCATCCATCCACCCAATCGGTGGCGCCCAACACACCCCAAAGCCAAGCCGCCGCGTAGCGCTGATCTTGGGAGAACAACAACCACAAGAAGACGGGCACCCCGGCCAGACGAAGGAGGGAAATGAAGTTGGGAACGGTGAGGATCTTGTCCTCGAAAACGCCGAGTCTTGGCTGCGGGTTCTCGTCATCCATGTCGGTCAGCCTACGATCTCGGAGTGCCCAGCATCTTCACCAGGATCATCGATGGCGAACTTCCCGCTCGTTTTGTCTGGAAGGACGACACGAGTGTGGCGTTCCTTCCCATCGAACTACTCAACCGCGGTCACGTCCTGGTGGTCCCACGGTTGGAGGTCGACCACTGGATTGATCTGCCGTCCGATGTAGTGGCCCACATCTCAACTGTGGCTCAGACCATCGGCCGTGCTCAGCAGTTGGCATTCTCTCCTGCTCGCATCGGGATGATGATCGTCGGATTCGACGTTCCCCATGTCCACATTCACGTAGTGCCGGTCGACAATCTCTCACACTTCGATTTCCGCGCTGCCGACACCAACCCTGACCCCGCCGATCTAGACGCCATGGCCGACGAGATCCGCACTGCGCTTCGCAGCCAAGGCCACAGCGATCACGTCGCCGACTGATCCGCCTCGATCGGCTCGATCAGGTCCGGACGGTTGTTCCTGACGTTGTTGACATCGGTAGACACCGGACTTACCACGATCAACGCCGAGGGAGCCGGCACCATCATCTCCAGCAGCGATGACGTGTCGTGGTTGTCGCGGTCGAGCCATGCGTCCCAATGGGAGGGCGGAAGCATCACCGGCATGCGATCGTGAACCTTCGCCACCTTGTCGTTTGGTCGACCGGTGATGATCGTGCACGAGTGCACCGAACCCGCTGCTCCCCCACTGCGATCGGCACCGTTCCAAACGTCCCACAAACCCGCGAAGGCAAACGGTGCGTCGTCGACCCGAGTCATGTACATGGGTTGCTTGGGACCGGACCCCTTCGGCTTCATCCACTCGTAGAAGCCATCGGCGGGAATGATGCAGCGGCTTCGAGAGAACGGGCGCTTGAACGAGTTCTTCTCAGCGATCGTCTCCGAGCGCGCGTTGATCATCCTGTTCCCGATCTTGGGATCCTTGGCCCAGGATGGCACCAAGCCCCAGCGGAATTTGGCGACGCTCCGCACACCATCTTCTTCGTACACGGCAAGGACAGGCTGGCTCGGCGCCACGTTGTAGCTCGCCGTCCAGTTCGAATCGTCGATGACCTCCCCGGCCCCGAAGTACTCCGCGAGTTCGTCGGGTGAGGTCGTCGACACGAATCTTCCGCACATCAGGGAGCCACCACCGCGTCGGTGAGGGCGCACTCCCCGGCCCGACCCTCGCCAAGGTCGAACACCAGTGAGTCTCCCGGTCCGCCTCCAAAGGCCGGGATCACGACTTCGGAGTCAACCGGAACTGTCATGGTGGCGCGGGCCGAAAGCACCTCGTACTTGGTGCCCGGATCGGAGATTGACTGCACCCGAATTGTGTCGGCAAAACCGACGCCACCTTCCGGCAACTCGGTCTCACCTTCCGGAATTGTGATCTCAAGGGCCAGCGCGTTGTCGCCCAAGCAGCGGATGGTGGCTCGATGCCCGATCGGGTCGAGGCAGTTGCCATGCCAGACCGTGTCGAGGGGCCGAAGATCGGCTGTGGCCACGCTGGCAATCAGACAGGCTCGCTCCGGGAATCCCGAAGGTCCCACGAAAACCACTTCACCCTTTCCGCCGTAGGAGAACAGCGATGCAGTGATGGCCCCAGGGGGGAACAGGTAGTCACTGAATGGAGCGGTGACGATGCGATCCTCCGGCGGTCCTTCGCCGAGAACGACGGCCACATCCCTCGTGAGCCCGGCGGTTAGAGCGACTTCGGCCACCGGCAACCCGCCCGGCACAATTCCGCCGCTTGGTATCGTGTCGACGCTCGCGAACCTGAGGGTGCCCCTGGTGCGCTGGCCACGATCTCCGAGGGCGTTCCAACCGAAATAGCCGCCGACTCCCAAACCGGCCAGCACAATCAGCGCCGCCAACACGTTGATGACCCGCTGTTTTCGGCCGGATCGCAGGGCCTGCTCAACCTGATGCTCGTCGAGCTTCTCTCGCAACGTGAGCGGTCCGAATGCCTCTGATCGCGCCCCTCCCGACAGCAGATCCCTCCAACGATCAGCCATCTCCGGCGGCATCCGGGCGAGATACGCCTCGAAGATCGCCTGCTCATCCGAACCGAAAAGGATCGTGAGACTGTTCGCGCGGGCGAACTCGATTGAATCTCCTGCCGGCTGAACGGGCCGCTCTCCAACCATTGCATCCAAGAACGACCGCACTTGGTCCTCGGCCTCACCGGCCGACCACTGCGGTCCGACGGCAACTCTGGGAAGATCACGAAGCTCGGTTTCGGCGCGCAAGAACCCTCCCCCGGCAACATCGGGGCGATCGAATCCGGTCTGGTCATGCCAGTCCGGGGGGTCGGGTTGGTTCTGCTCTGTTCCCGTGGAGGAGTCGATAAGCGAAGGCTATTACGACAAATCACCTCCGAGCCGTCATCACACTTTGGCCGAGGGCATCGAGCCGATGATGGCATCATGGAGCGATGACTCGACCACGTCTCGTCCTCGCATCCTCATCGCCGCGTCGCGCGGAAATCCTCACGCGCCTTGCCCTCGACTTCGAGATTCGCCCGGCCGATGTCGATGAACGCGCCTGCGACGGCGAATCCCCGCTGGACTACGTGTCGCGGGTTGCCGCAGCCAAAGCGTCCGCTGTCGCGACGCCGGCAACTGTCACCATCGCCGCCGACACGATCGTCGTCATCGGAGAAGAGATTCTCGGGAAACCAGACGATGCCGCTCACGCGGCTGAAATCCTCGGACGTCTTTCGGGCCGGCGGCACCAAGTGATCACCGCAGTGGTCGTCAACGCCCCCAGCGACAACCACTCGACGATGACGGTCGCCGGAACCGAAACCACCGAGGTCCAATTCACCGATCTCAGCCCAGACAGAATCAGCTGGTATTGCTCGCTTGATGAACCGCTCGACAAAGCAGGTGCCTACGCGCTCCAAGGCGCCGGCTCCCTGTTCGCCGACAAAATCCAGGGCAGCGCCACCAACGTGATCGGTCTTCCGATCCAGCTGCTTGATGACTTGTTCACCAGGCTCGGACTCGATCTGTTGTCGTTCCACACGGGAGGTGAGCGGGCCAACCCTTCGTAGCCTCAACGGCGTGGACCCACTTGTCACTCCCACGAAAACCGCTGAACCGCCGGCCCACCCCGGCGAGTTTCACGCGTTGCGGATTGGAGGTCTTGAGGTGTGGCCACCGGTGGTCCTCGCTCCGATGGCGGGCGTCACGAACGTGCCGTTCAGGTCCTTGTGCCGACAACACGGCGCAGGTCTGTATGTCAACCAGATGATCACTGCGCGCGCCATCGTCGAAGGGCACCGCAAGACAATGGAGTTGGCTGCCTTTGGAGAGGACGAATCGCCACGCAGCATCCAGCTTTACGGAACCGAGCCCACTTCGATTGCCGAGGCGACTCGCCGTCTCATCGACAGCCAACGCGTCGACCACATCGATATGAATTTCGGATGCCCGATGAAGAAAGTGACTCGACATGGTGGTGGCGCAGCTCTTCCCTGGAAGAGAGAGCTCTACCGATCCATCGTCGCTGCGGCGGTGAACGCTGCCGGAGACGTGCCGGTCACGGTGAAGTTTCGGGTTGGCATCGACGATGACACCACCACATTCCTCGACGCCGGCCTCATCGCCGAAGCCGAAGGTTGCCAAGCTGTTGCCCTGCACGCCCGAACCGCCAAGCAGCTCTACAGCGGCCACGCCGATTGGGACCGCATCACTCAGCTCAAAGAGGCCGTCACCTCGATACCAGTTCTCGGGAACGGAGATATTTGGGAGGCATCAGACGCCCTGGAAATGATGCGCACCACCGGAGCCGACGGAGTGGTGGTCGGGCGAGGTTGCCTCGGACGGCCATGGATCTTTCGAGACCTGGCGCGCGCCTTCGACGGCCAGAATCCGACTGATCGCCCGAACCTGGGAGAAGTTCTCGACGAGATGGTGCAACACGCCGAGATGCTGTGCGAGTGGATGGGCGAACCCCACGGCATCCGCGACTTTCGCAAACACACTGGCTGGTATCTCAAGGGATTTCCCGTTGGGTCACAAGTGCGCCACACGCTCAATCAGGTCGAATCGTTGAGCTCTTTGCGCACCGTTGTCGGGCGACTCGATCGTGACATCCCCTTTCCCGAGGGTGCGATGCGAATCGTGCGAGGCCACCACGGCTCGCCCAAACCGGTACAGCTTCCAGAAGGGTGGCTCGATCAGCGCGACGACATGGTCCATCTCGATGCCTCGGCTGAGTCGCTCGTCTCAGGAGGCTGAGGTCGGCACGGCCGGCACCACGATCGGACCGGCATCGTCGTCTATCACCATCACCTTCGCCCCGAAATACTCAGAGATGTTGGCCTCCGACAGCACCTGGCGGGCATCGCCGGAGGCCACCATCACGCCGCGAGACAACATAGCCAGATGATCTCCGTATCGACCGGCCAGAGTCAGATCGTGCTGTGTGCTCAGCACAGCCAGATCCGACTCATGTCGAAGCTCGTCAACCAGCTCGAGAACTGCCTGTTGGTGGCCCAGGTCCAGCGCACTCGTCGGCTCGTCGAGCAGCAGCAACCGTGCCTGCTGAGCCAGCGCACGGGCGAGCACCACACGCTGTCGTTCCCCACCGGAGAGTGACGCCACGTCACGACTGGCCAAGAACGACAGATCGAGCCTGCTGATGACCGAGCCGACGACGGCACGGTCATGGCGCGATTCCGACGCAAAAACACCGCGGTGAGGAGTGCGGCCCAACATCACATAGTCGACCACCGTCATACCTGGGGGTATCACCGGAATCTGGGGCACCAGAGCAATCGATTGCGACCGGGAGCGAGCCGTCGGGTCGACCGTTCCCTCGATCTCCACCCTCCCCGAATGTTTGACGCCACCGATGATCGCTCGCAGCAGCGTGGTTTTCCCAGCTCCGTTCGGACCAACGATCGTGGTCCACTGTCCGGTCTGAATCTCCACGTCGACATCGCTGAGAACCTCCGATGACCCATGCGAAACCGTGAGCCCGGTGGCCCTCAAGACGGGAGTCACCAAGCCCTCCGATTCGAGGTTCGCAACACCAATACGAAGAACGGCGCACCGATGAATGCCGTGACAACTCCGATCGGTAGCTCCGCCGGGCTCATCATGGTTCGTGCCAGAAGATCGGCGACGACCATGAATGCTCCCCCAACGAGAATCGTCATCGGCAGCACGGCGCGGTGACGTACACCCACCAGGAGCCTCACCGCGTGCGGAACGATGATTCCGACGAACCCGATGAGTCCGCTCACCGACACTGCAGCCGCTGCGCCAAGAGACGCCACGACTACCACAACCAATCGGACTCGGCGAGGGTCCAGACCGAGGCTGGCCGCCTCCTCATCGCCAACCGAGAGCACATCGAGCGCGTGGCTATAGCGAATCATCACGACACAGGTCAACACGAAATACGGCGCCAACAGCGTCACTTCTCCCCAACCGGATGTTGCCAAACGGCCCAGGATCCACGAGTAGACCTCACGGATCACGTCGCTGTGTCGTTGCAGAACATAGGTCTGCAGGGCCGTCAGGAAACTCGCCACCGCGACGCCGGCCAAGACCAGCGACACTGTCGACCGTCCGCCCATGTTGCCGGCGACGTAGGAGATGGCGACCGCCACGAGAGCGCCGGCAAATGCCGCAAGTGGAACTGCGTCGACGAGGCCGGACCCGGTGCCGACGCCCGACACGATCGCCACGGTGGCTCCCAGACCCGCACCGGCGGCAATGCCGAGAAGATAAGGATCCACAAGTGGATTGCGAAACGCCCCCTGATACGCCGCGCCGGTAAGAGAAAGCATGGCCCCAACCAAGAGCCCAAGGACCACGCGAGGCAGGCGAATCTCGGTGATGATCGCCGATTGCGCCGGACTCAGGCCGGAATCGATGTTGACCCCGGGAACCTGATCAAGGATTTCGCGTAGTGCATCGAACCACCCGATCGACGCCGGACCGATGGTGACACCGGCCAAAACCGCCACTGCCAACACGGCCGTCGCGACCCCGAACCAGCCCGCGGGAATGCGCCGCGTCTCGACGACGAACTGCTCCGCGTCGGCTGATCCGAGATCGAGAACCATGTCAGGCCGGAACCGCCACGCGTGAAAGTGCCGCGGCAATTCCACGTGCCAACTCCACAATTCGCGGGCTCCATCTCGAAGCTATGTCGTCATCAAGGATGACAATATTGCTGTTAGCGACCGCATTGATGGTGCTCCACCCGGGCCGAGCCCCGACCGTCTCGGCGTTTTCACCGCTGTAGAGCGAGTCAGCCAGAAAGATTATGTCGGGGTTGGCGTCGATCACGTATTCGTTGCTCAGTTGCGGAAATCCGAAAGCGGTCCCGTCAGGGTCGGCGGCATCGGCGATATTCACCATGTTGAACATGGCATAGATCTCACCGATGAACGTCGATGACGTTGCGCTGTAAAGGGTGTTGTCGATCTCATGGAAGTAGGTAACGCCGGCACCATCCGGGGAAGAGGCAACAAGGTCAGCCAAGTCGGCCTTGATCTGCTCGACGAGATCGATCGACTCCTGCTCGTGCCCCGTGGCGG
>CAZHMP010000044.1:0-19631 GCA_964533595.1 uncultured Acidimicrobiales bacterium
AGGAGTCATGGAACGCGATCGGCGCCGACGAAGTCGCTGCGATCGATGCACGCATGGGCGAGTGGTTCAGAGAGCCAACAATGACCGAATTTCGGGTGGTCAACGACAACGGAATCATCCACTCGGATACGCCGCGCTAGTTTCACGTCGCCATCCCCGATCGGCAGGACTCCAAATGAAGACCGGCATATTTCTATTCGGTGGTGTCGAGTTGACCGACGCCGGCGCCGGTGCGCCTTCGCCCACCGACAGACGCTTCGGACCGGCCGAGATCTGGAGAGCCACCGAACAGATCCTCGATATAGGAGTCGAGGCTGATCGGCTCGGCTTCGATTCGTTCTGGCTGACCGAGCACCATTTCCAGTACGAGGGATATGAGATTGTTCCCAACGGGCTTCTCCTCGGGGCGATTCTCGCTGAGCGAACCGAGCGCATTCGCATCGGCATGCTCTTCAACATCCTCGGGCAATGGCACCCACTCAAGCTCGCCGAAGACTTCGCCACGCTCCACAACGTCTCTGGTGGACGCGGGATCCTCGGTGTCGGACGCGGCACGGTGCCAAGAGAAGCCGAGAATCTGGGTAGCCGCATCGGATCGCTCGACAATCCCGACGCCGCGGCCGACGACGCCTTCAATCGTCGACAATTCGACGAATCAATGGAGGTAATCCGTCTGGCGCTCGACAATGAGACGTTCTCGTTTCACGGTGAGATCTTCAACTACCCGGCGTCCGGCATTCCCGACCGGGGCGGCTTCGTGGAGGAGCTCACCCTCGTTCCCAGACCTCTGTACCCATACGAAATCTGGCAGGCCATAACCTCGCCCCCCACGCTTGAAGCCGTGCCGCGTCACGGCTGGGGCGGAGTGATGTGGAATCGCCATTACAAGATGATGCGGGACTTCTGGGAACGTTTCGCAGAAATACACGCGGACACCCACGGCACCGAGCTGGCACCCGGTGAGAAGCGGATGCTCGTGCTCAACACCTGCATCGAAGACTCCTACGAGAAAGCGGTCGAGTCGGTACGGCCCGGCCACGACGAATTCTGGAAGTTCCTGGGGCCATACGGATGGAGTCGCGGTTACATGGGTGCCGACGGGGGGCCCGCTCCGGCCGGGCTCATACCCACCCTCGAGGAATCGCTCGAGAACCGCACATGGCTGATCGGCACGGCAGATCAAGTCGCCGAACAAATCGCTTGGTATGTCGAACACTTGGGGGGAATCGAGAATCTCGTTCTATTCCCGGCCATGCCTGGAGATGCCTACTCAAAGGTGTCTGAACAGATCACTCGACTGGCCGAAGATGTGCTCCCCCAACTCGGTTGACACCCGGCAACCGTGAACCTACCGATCGTCCTCGCCATCGTCGCTGGAACCCTATGGGGGCTCAACATGGTGGTGTCCAAATGGGGGCTCGAGAGCACGGGAGCATCGAGCGACATTGCCGCGTTTGTTTCGATCTCCATTGCCGCGGCCGTGGCCGCGGCAACCGCATTGATCGCCGGAGTCGACACGACAGGGATCGATGGTGGGTCGATCGGGCGGTACGCGCTGATAGGCGCAATTGCCCCTGGTGCTTCGCAGGGCACATTTCTGTCGGCCATCAACTCGATAGGTCCGTCACGTACCGGTCTGCTTGTGGGAACGGCTCCGATGATCTCGGTGCTGTTGGCCATCGTCTTCATCGACGAACCATGGCGCACTGCCATCATCATCGGCACGATCCTCACCGTTGCCGGTGGTGCGATCATCAGCCTCGACCGAGCACCGACCGACTCGCGTGGATTCGCTCGAGGAGGAACAGTCCTTGCATTGCTCACGGCGTTGGCGTTCGGTGTTCGAGACGTGGCCGCTCGCCGGCTCACCGTCGATGTCGACATCGAAATCTGGTGGGCCTCCACGGTGATACTCGCCTCCGGTGCGGCGGTTGTTGCCGTGATCGCGGTGGTACGCGGTGCCAACCTGGTCAGAGACAGTCGCCAAGCTCTACCTCACATGGCGCTGTCGGGCTTGATGGTCGGATTCGCGCTACCTACCCTCATTTCGGCTCTGTCGAGAGGCGACGTGGGAATCATCTCGCCGCTGGCCAACGCGGCACAGATCATTTCAGTGGTCGCCGTGTCGGCGTACTTCTTCGGCGCACGAGAACGTTCACCGCGTTTGATCGTCGCTCTGGTGCTGGTGGTGGCGGGCGGGACGCTGATCGGCGTCACCACCTGACTCAGAAGGGGCTCAGACCCATTCGGTTTCGCGCCGCGGTGAGCTCTCCAAGATGGTTGTAGCCGTGACCAACGGCCTCCCATGCCAAGTAGAAGTGTCCGGGCTTGCCCGACCACATTCCATAGAGCCAATCGAATCGGTCGACGGGTGTTCCCATCTCTTCCAGACACGATGTGCTGTCTGGCGTGGAGTCCAGCGCTGAAAGGTCGCCGGTCGTCACCCATTGCTTTGTCGACTCGATGACAGCCATCAAATAGCCGTTCACGGATTCAGCGTCGAGTTGCGAGACGAGTTCTTGATCTTCGGCTTCGGCCAACCCGCGCCAAACGTCGCCATCCAAGCCGACGCGATCGGCCCAGTCGTCGAGAACCTGCGGAGCACGGCGCAACACGCTGTTGACGGAGACGTCGTGATGTCGGGCGGTATGCCAGACCATGTAGATCGGCGCAACTCCGCCTCCGTCCACCCGCTCGGTCATTCTGTCGTGCGGGATCACCGACAAGATGCCGTTGGCGAGTCGATTGCCGAGCGAGTCGAGATCGGAGGCGATCCAAGTTCGTAGGTCCATTCGGGCATGGTAGGTAAGGTCGAGGTCGTGCGCATTTTCGTTGCCCAAGCTCATCCGGTGGAAGAGAGCTACAACGGCGCGATCCTCGAAGCGGTTGTCGGCGCTCTGCAAGCTTCCGGCAGCGTCGTCGACGTGTGCCTTCTAGGTGACGGAACCAACGACGGACCCGAACACCTCGACGGCTACGACTCTCTCGTTCTGATCAGCCCCATCTGGTGGGGGGGCCTGCCCGCTCATCTCCAGTCGTGGATTCAGAGGATTCTCTCGCCATGCATCGATCAGCCCGGCTCCACCGCTCACACTTCGCCACTGTCGAGCATTGCTCACCTTGTCGCCGTAGTCACCCACGGGTCGTCGCTGTTCATCAACCGAATCGAGGGAGAGCCGGCCAAGCAGCTCCTTGCCAAAACGGTGCTGCCACTCTGCGCGGATGGTGCCTCATTCGATTGGGTGTCGCTCTACAAGCTCGATCGATGCTCGCCCCACGAGTTGGAAAACTTCATCGAGGGCGCGGCGACATCAGTGGCAAAGATCACCACCGGCCGATCCGGCGACTGATCGAACCCGAATTCGCACTGCCCGCTGCGACCGAGACGAACGAGCGTCGGCAGGTCTTTGCACAGTTCATTCTCAGGGCACGCATGATCATTCTTCTTCCACCATCCCTGGCACGTGCAGTGGCAATGCGACTGTGAGATGAGGTGGTGATCACTCCGAGGCGTCGGATGTGGGTGAGGCCCGGTGCAACCCGGCCGGCGTCATCGAACCCGAATGCCACTCCCGGGAGAAGGACCCGATCAAGCCACGCTTTGACCCGAGCAGGTGGATTGAAACAAACCGTGGGATAGGCAAACAACATCGCGTCCGCCCACGCGACCGCGTCGACACTGCGACGAACCTCATCGCTGATGATGTTCGACCCCTCGTCGTGATAACAGCGTCGCTCGTCCACCGACATGAACGGGGTGAACTGCTCCGCCACCAATGAAATCCGTCGGATCTCGTGACCGGACTTGGAGAGAACACTCACCGCCGAGTCGGCCAAGGCCGCATCAACGTCGTCCGGATCGAAACCGTCAACCAGCAATACCCGACGAGTCATCGTGCCGCCACCACCGCAACTTCCAATCTCCACGACGGCTGCGCCAGTTCTGCGACCGTGACCAACGTGGAGGCAGCCATGTGGTCACCAAGCGCCGCGTCGCGCTCTGCCATGACAGCCGCCATGTCCTGGCCCGGAATGACGTAGGTGGTGACCGACACGATGTCGGCGACGGTCGTCGATGCTTCGGCGAGAATCACCGAGATGTTGGCCCAGACCGTTCGTGCTTGCTGCGAGATGTCGTCGGGAACGGACCCATCGGGCGCCACCGGAACCACGCCGGACGTGTGAACCATGATCGATGACATCGTGGATTTCATGGCGTGGACGTAGTTGGCGGCAGGAGGAGCAATGCCCGTCGGGCTGATTCGGGTATTGGACATGGCATCGACGTTACTGTCGTGTTATGCGCGACTTCGCCTCTTTGCGGGCTCCCCAGGTTTCCGAGATGGTCAGCAACGAGGCCATTCTCGTTCAACCGGTGGGGGCCATCGAACAACACGGACCACATCTTCCGTTCAACACCGACTACGTGATCGCCGACGAATCAGCACGGACCCTGGCGGATCGACACGGCGAGGATCTCGACCTGTGGCTGCTGCCGACCATCGCCTACAGCAAGTCGGACGAGCATTCCTGGTCGGACGGAACGGTGTGGATGTCGTCGGCCACCATGCTGTCCATGCTCGATGATCTCGGGCGTAGCTTGACCCGGTTGCCCGCCGCCCGGCTGGTGTTTCTCAACGCACATGGAGGCAATTCGTCTTTGCTCAACGTGGCCTGTCGCGACCTGCGCCGGGTCCATGGCCTGTCGACCTTTTTGCTTCATCCGTTCGTGCCGCCGGATCAGGGAGGCGAGTCGGCCTCGAGCGAACAAGGCTTGGGAATCCACGGCGGCCACTTGGAGACATCACTGATGCTTCATCTGCGCCCGGACCTCGTCGACATGTCGGCGGCGTCGCCCAATTTGCCTCAGCAACTCATGTCCAACCAGTTCGTTCGATTCGGCGGAACAGGCAGCTTCGGATGGCTCTCCGACGACTTCGGCCCCGACGGGCACATCGGCGATCCGACCGGCGCTACCTCCGAAGACGGGCGCGTGGCTTTCGAGGCTGCCATCGACATGCTCGTGGCCTCCCTCGGGGAGATTCGTGATTTCGAAGTCCGACGACGCTGAAGCCCGGTTCCAACGACGCGACTAACGTCACCGCCCATGGCACAGCGAATGGCTCTTTATCTTCAAGACAAGCACGACATCCGTTACGAGCTCGAAGTAGCCAAGTACGCCGAAGAAAAGGGGTTCAGCGAAATCTGGCAGGCCGACACCCGCTTGGCGCGAGATTGTGTGGTCCTCATGAGTGCCCTGCTCACCGAGACCAGCCGCTTGAGAATCGGCAGTGGCGTGCTTCCGATCTACTCGCGCAACCCCGCGGTGATTGCGGCGACATGGAGCACCATGTGGGAACTGGGCGGTCTCACCCCAGAGGGTGAGAGCCGTGTGATGCTCGGTCTTGGAGCATGGTGGCAGCCGATCGCCGGAAGGGTCGGAGTCGATCGTCGCAAACCTCTCACCGCCATGCGAGAGAACATCGAGGCGATCCGGCAGCTCTTCACGATGGAAGAGGTCACCTACGAAGGCGAGTTCGTTCACCTCGAGAAGATCCGTCTCGACGTTGCCTACGGCGACACTTCACCGCGCGACATTCCCATATACATCGGGGCCACCGGGCCGAAAATGCTCGAGCTCTCGGGCGAGATCTGTGATGGTCCCGTGCTGAACTACGTGGTGTCAACCGACTACATACGAGATGCCGTCGACCTTGTTTCACAGGGTGCAGCGAAGTCCAACCGCACCATTGATGAGATCGATCGGCCCGAACTGCTCGTCTGTTCCCTGTCCGACGATGACCCGGCGGAAGCCCTGATGACCGGCAAATCGCTGGTGGCCTACTACCTCGGCACCGAGCCGCACATCATGAAGGCTTCCGGGGCAGATCCGGAACTGGTCGGGAGGGTTCAGGAGATCGTCGGATGGCCGGCCACCGAGGCCGATTACCGAAAAGCCGCGCACCTGATCCCCGACGAACTGGTGAGAAAGCTGATGGCTGTCGGTACTGCCGATCAGTGCCGAGAAAAAGTGGCCGAGTACATAGACGCCGGTGTCACCTGCCCGATCCTCTATCCGATGATGGATGACGTGAAGTCGGTGGTCGACGCGTTCACCGACTGGCAGCCGTGATTCCGAGGCCGGGCGGAGGGGTGCTCCTATCCGGGGGCGCCGTCGTCACGGTCGACGACCAATTCACGATCCATGATCCCGGATGGGTTCACGTAGTCGACGACCGAATCGTCGGGGTGGGCCCCGGCGCTCCGCCGGCCGATATCACCAACCAGGTTGGGCGATTCATCGACACCACCGATTGCGCTGTCATGCCGGGAATGATCAACGGCCACACCCATCTGTTTCAAACTTTCTTTCGTGGCCTCGCCGACGACAAGCCGTTGCTCGACTGGCTCAAGGATTGCATTTGGCCCGCGGCAGTTCATCTAGACCGCGAGTCCGCTCGCCTCGCGGCGATGGTGGGTCTTATTGAGAACATTCGTTCGGGCGTCACATCGGTCATCGATCATCAGTACATCCACATCGATGAAGGGATCGACGACGGGGTCTGCTCGGCAGCCGACGAGTCCGGGATCAGGTTCGTGCTGGCACGCGGTTGGTCGGACCGAAACTACGAGCCGTCGCTCATGGAGTCCGCCGAGCAGATTCTCTACCGGACACGGCAGGTGATGGACTCGTGGCACCTCCACGACAACGGACGAATTCGCGTCGAGTTGGCGCCGCTGATTCCGTGGGGTTGCTCCGATCAAGCAATGCTCTCCACCGTCGAGGCGTCGCGGTCATGGGGCGGAGGCACCCACATTCACTGCGCCGAGACCCATACCGAAGTCGAAATGAATCTCGACGAGCGAGGATCTCGTCATGTCGAGTGGCTCGACAATCTCGGCCTGCTGGGTCCCGACACCCAACTGGCCCACAGCATCTGGCTCGACGATGACGAACTCGACACGGTGGCGAAGCGGGGCGCAGTGGTGGTGCACTGCCCGGTGAGCAACATGTATTTGGCGTCGGGTGTCTCTCGCATCCTCGAGATGAGACAGCGCGGCATCTCGGTCGCTCTCGCCAGCGACGGTCCCGGCAGCAACAACCGCCAAGACATGTTCGAGGTGCTGAAGGACACGGTGCTCTTGCAAAAGATTCATCACCTCGATGCGATGGCATTGCAGCCAGAGGACGCCATCGCCATGGCGTGCAACGGTGGCGCCGCAGCATTCGGCCAACCAGATGAGCTCGGCACGGTCGAAGTTGGTCGCAAGGCAGATCTGGCGGTGGTGCGCCTCGACTCGGTGTTCACCGCCCCCGTGCATCGAGTGGCCAGTGCATTGGTTTTCTGCGCAACTCCACGAGACGTCACACACGTGATGATCGACGGCCGAATTGTTTTGGACGACAACGTCGTGACCATCGTCGACGAGGAAGAACTCATGTCGAATGCCGTTGAATCGGCGCGGGCCGTATTCGACCGAGCCGGAATTTCAACCAGACTTGGCGCCTCGATAGACCAGTGACAACAAGATCGTCTATGTTGGCCAAACCAAAACAGCAGAAGAGTCGTGCTTGGCCGTTGGCGCATCCGCGGTAGGGCCGTTTCAAGGAGGTCTGGTCATGTCCAGCGTCGTGGCCTATCACCGTCCAACGAGCCTTGACGAGGCCGCCCGACTACTCACCGAATCCAGCAGACGGGTATTGGCCGGAGGCACCGCGATCGTGGCCGAGTCGCGTGCCAACCATGTCGACGACATTGAACTGGTCGACTTGCAGGCCCTCGGACTCGACACCGTCACCGAAGCCAACGGGCGAGTCGCACTCGGCGCCATGGTGAGGTTGAGCGATGTGTTCACCGACTCCCGAGTCGGAGATCTTCTCCGCGACCTCGCTCGTCGAGAGTTGCCGAGCGTGATGCGCAATCAAGCCACCGTGGGCGGCACCATCGCCGCCGGATCGGCCGACAGTGTGTTTGTGGCCGGGCTGATCGTCCACGATGCCGTGGTTGAGTTTCAGGATGGCCGGTCGGTTCCACTCGCTCAGGTTTGCGCCGAAGGAGTGGGCGACTCGATCGTCGTTGCGGTGAGTATCGATCCTTCAGGAGGTGGTGCGATCGTGGCAACCGGACGGACCCCGGCCGACGATCCGATAGTGGCAGCCGTCGCCCGAGCCACCGAAAACGGCATCCGCTTGGCCCTCACCGGAGTGGCAGTCGCCGTCATCGAAGTCGATCCCGATGATCCAACCGCGGGCCTGTCGCCTCCGACGGATTTCCGCGGTTCGGGCGAATATCGACTGGAGTTGGCCACCACACTCTCCGGGCGCGCCATGGAGGCGGTGGCATGATGCAGATCTCGATCACACTCAACGGAACAGAGCGTCAGGTATCGGTCGAAGCCCATGACACCTTGCTCACTGTCCTTCGCCGGGAGGGCATGCGCAGCGTGCGATTCGGATCCGACACCGGCGAGACCGGGGCGTCCGCCGTCTTGATCGACGGTCGCCTCGTCAACACCGACATCATGCTCGCAGCCCAGGCCGACGGTCACGAAGTCACCACAGTCGAGGCTTACAACAAAGCCGATCTCGATCCGATCCAGGCCGCTTTCGTGGCCACCGGTGCGCTGCAGTCCGGCTATTCGACACCGGCCACAATCCTCGGGACACACGCCCTCCTCGCCGACAATCCCGATCCGAGCGAGGCCGAGGTCCGCGATCTGCTTTCGGGAATCCTCGACCGCGAAACCGCGTACGTGAAACCCGTCGAAGCGATCCTTCGGGCGGCTGCGGTTCTTCGCGGAGACTCGCTGCCACCGTTCAAGCCAATGATTCTCGATCCCATGACCGATGGCTCCACACCGGTCGTGGTCGACCCCTCCGACCGTGCACCGGAATCGCGTCGGGCCGTACCCCGGATCGTGCCGTCCCCCGACGTGCCCGAGATGTCTGTGGTGGGAAAGCCCGAAATCAAGGTTGATGCCATCAAGTTGGTGAAGGGAAACCCGGCGTTCACCGACGACTTCGAAATGCGTGATCTGTTGGTGGCCAAGGTTCTGCGAAGCCCCCATGCCCACGCCAACATCCTCGATATCGATGACTCTGCGGCGCGGGCTCTGCCCGGCGTTCACGCGGTGATTCACTACAAGAACATTGCGCGCGTGAAATATGCCTCCGGCGGACAGAGCTACCCGAATCCCCACCCCCACGATCAGGTGAGTTTCGACAACAAGGTTCGCCACGTCGGGGATCGAGTGGCAGCCGTGGCCGCCGAAACGGCCGAAATTGCCGAGCAGGCAATTCACCTGATCGACGTCACCTACGAGTTGCTCCCCGCAGTGCTCGACGAGCGCGAGGCCATATTGCCCGGTGCGCCGGTAATCCACGACGAGCCCGACACCAAAGACATCTTCGATCGTGATCGAAACATCGTCCACCACATCGAGGCTCATCGCGGCGACGTCGACCGGGCTCTGGCCGGCGCAGACCAGGTTTTCGAGCAGACATTCCGAGTTCATCAGGTCCAGCCCACCCCCATCGAACCCCACATTTCGGTCGCGTGGCTCGATGCCGACGAGCGGATGGTGGTTCGTACGGCTACTCAGGTGCCGTTCCATACCCGCCGGATGCTGGCCCCTCTCATCGACATGCCGGTGAAGAACATTCGAATCATCAAGCCACGAATCGGAGGGGGGTTCGGGGCCAAGCAGGAAATGCTCATCGAGGACATAGCTGCTCATCTGGCCATCGCCACCAGGCGACCGGTCAAGCTCGAGTTGACCCGCGAAGAAGAGTTCGCGTCATCGCGAACTCGCCACCCCCAGACGCTCACGTTCAAGACCGGCGTCAACAACGACGGCACACTGGTGGCTCAAAAACTGAGCGTCATCGGCAACACCGGTCCGTACGGTTCTCACGCTTTCACGGTGCAGGTCGTGACCGGCCTGCGCGGCCTCACGTCCTACAACTGTCCCAACAAGAAGTTCGAATGCGACGTCGCCTACTCCAACATTCCCGTGGCCGGGGCCTATCGCGGTTACGGAGCCCCTCAGGGCGAGTTCGCTCTCGAGGCTCACATGGAGGACATCGCCCACGCGTTCGGTGTTGACCCCATCGAATTCAAGCGAAAGAACTGGGTCAAGCTCGGAGATGAACTCGATATCGCCCCGCACTTGGGAGAACGAGCCGTTGCCGAAGGTGAGCTCGACGAGTATCCGCGGGTCACGTCATGTGGCGTTGAGGAATGTGTGGCCCAGGCATCGCGTTCCATCCAATGGCACCGCCACACGGATCCTGAGTGGCGTCAACCCGCCGATCGACCCAACATTCGTCGCGGCATCGGGTTCGCCTTCTGCATGCACGGCACGGCCATTCCGTTCCTCGACATGGGTGGCTGCAGCATCAAACTCAACGACGATGGCTCCTTCAACATGCTGATCGGTGCCACCGATCTCGGAACAGGCGCCGACACTGTGATCGGACAGATCGCGGCGGAGGTTCTCGGCGTCGGTCTTGACGACATCAAGGTCTATTCATCCGACACCGACATGACGCCGTTCGACACCGGCGCGTACGCCTCTTCCACCACATACATCTCCGGCACCGCGGCCAAACTCGCGGCCGAGAACGTGCGCAAGCGTCTCAAGGAGAGGGCAGCGCGACTTCTCGATGCCAACGAGCCCTGCACCATCGAGCTTCGAGACAATCGCGCTTGGGCTCCCGATGGCAGTTCCGTCTCACTCGAAGAAGTGGCACTCGATTCCCTGCACGTGGACGATCAAGAACAGATCATGGGCACGGCATCGTTTTTCTCGCCGGAATGTCCTGCTCCGTTCGCGGCCCAGTTCGCGGAGATCGAGGTCGACATCGAGACCGGCCAGGTCACCGTGGTGAAATTGGTGATGGCTGTCGACTGTGGCGTGGCGATCAACCCTGTCACGGCGTCCGGGCAGGTGGAAGGCGGGCTCACGCAAGCGTTGGGTTACGCGCACTGCGAGGAGTACGCATTCGACGACGACGGAAAGATGGTCAACGCCAAACTCGGCCCCTACAAGATTTACCGCGCCGACGAGATGCCCGACATCGAGGTGTTCTTGGTTCAAACGATGGAAGACAGCGGCCCGTTCGGCGCCAAAGCCGTGGCTGAGATCCCCAAGGACGGCGTCGCTCCGGCAATCCGGAATGCCATTCTCAACGCAACCGGGGTTGCCATAAACGAGTTGCCGTTCACCCCCGAACGAGTTTGGCGGGCCCTTCGAGCCGGCGCCTGAGCTGCGGTGCCAACCGGATCAATAGTCACGGCCGACTGGATTGTCGGCCCATTGGGGCATCCCCCGATGCCCAACCATGCGGTGCGTGTCGACGGAGATCGAATCACCAGCGTCGGACCCACCAACGAACTCTTGGCTGCATTCCCCACCGACACCGTCCATCGCAGTGCCGGGAAGATTCTGATGCCCGGTTTCGTCAACTCGCATGTTCATATGTACGGGGCTCTCGCCCATGGCATTCCCATCGAGCAGGAACCCACGGATTTCTGGAGTTTTCTCGACGACTTCTGGTGGCCTCAAGTCGAGAACGCTCTCGACCACCGGATGATCGGGGCCGCCACCGATTTGGCATGCCACGACATGTTGAGGTCTGGCACCACAACGTTCTACGACATCCTCGAAGCCCCCAATTCACTCCCGGATGCTCTGTTGCTGGAGAAGTCGATTGTCGATGAGCGTGGACTCCGCGGAATTCTGAGCTTCGAAGCCACCGAGCGGATGGGGCCGGAAATCGGATCCGCGGGCTTGCGCGAGAACGTGGCGTTGATCGAAGCCTGTCGCGGGGAGCCAGCCGGCATCGTCGATGGCTCCATGTGTTTTCACACCACTTTCACGTGTGGCGAGGATTTCATACGCAAGGCGTTCGCCCTGGCCGCGGATCTCGACGTTTTTTGCCACGCCCACTGCAACGAAGGGGTCCATGAAGGCCTCTGGTGTGAGGAGCATTTGGGTCTCAGAACCATGGAGTTCTACGACTCTCTCGGCGTCGCCGGCCCCAACTTTCTGGCCAGCCAGTGCGTCCAAATGTCTCCCAATGAGATCGACCTGATCTCCAAGCATGGAGTTCGGGTGTCACACATGCCCCTCGCCAATTGCGAGGTGGGAGGCGGCATCGCGCCGATACCTGAATTCATCGAGCGAGGCGTCACCGTTGGGTTGGGAAGTGACGGCTACATCAACGACATGTTCGAAGTGATGCGAGGTGCATTTCTGATCCACAAGGCCCGCACGCTCGACCCCGGAGCCATGCCCGCCGACGTGGTCCTGCACATGGCAACCGAGGGAGGTGCCAAGGCCCTCGGGCTCGATGATGTCGGCAGGATCGAGCCCGGCTACAAGGCCGACCTGCAGTTGGTTGATGCCGAATTCCCCACGCCGATCACGGCCCGCAACCTTCTCGACCAGATCGTCCTATGGCGCAGCGGAACCAATGTCAGCGATGTGATGGTCAACGGATCCTGGCGGGTCATGGGCGGCGAGGTGATCGGGGCCGATCCCAGCCGTCTTCGGGCGGCCACCCGTCAACAAGCGCGACGGTTGTGGAAATGATCGTCGACGCATCCATCAACCTGATGCCAGATCAGAGCGTCGCGCGGGCGGTCGAGTTGGCCGTGGCAGCGGAGAACCTCGGATTCGCCCGATGTCTCGTCTACGACGAGGGGCTGGCATCTCGGGATGTCTACGTCACGCTCGCGGCAATTGCGGTGGCCACCTCGAAAATCGCGATGGGACCGGGAATCACCAACCCCTACACCCGCCATGCCGCTTCAACGGCCGCGGCCATTGCCAGCCTCGACGAGCTTTCCGGCGGCCGAGCTTTGCTGGGGATCGGCGCGGGCGGATCGCTCACGCTCGACCCGCTCGGCATAGCCCGCCACCGTCCGCTGACAGCCGTGCGCGAAACCATCGCAGCATGTCGACAATTGTTCGCCGGCCACACGGCCACCAACGATGGCACTCATGTCTCACTGCATCAGGCATCGCTCAAATATGGCCGACCCGACATTCCCATCTGGCTCGCGGGCCGTGGCCCGAAGATGCTCACACTCGGCGGGGCCGACTGTGATGGAGTCATGCTCGACTTCATCTACAAGCCCCACCTACCCCGCGCCGTCAGCCTCATCCGCCGCGGCGCCGACACCACCGGCAACCATCCTCGAATCAGCTACTCGACCGTGTTCGTCACCGACGAACAGGCGCTGGTCGATGTGAAGCCCCACCTCACCTACCGGCTGGTCGACTCCCCTCAAGAGGTGAAAGAAGAGATCGGTCTGGGCGCCGACGACGAGTTGGCAATACGGTCCGCCATGGCCGACGGTCTGGAAGCTGCAGCAAGATTCGTCAAGGACGATTGGGTGTTTCCCTTTGTGATTCACGGTTCGGAGAGCGAATGCCGGGCCGAGATAACGCAATTGGTCGACCAGTTCGAGATCGGCGAATTTCTTCTGCCGATTCTCGATGACGATCGGGCGGAGTCTCTCATTTCAACCGTCGCCCAAGTACTTCAGCTTTGAGAAAGGATCCGGCGTTGAGTTCAGACGATCCCTCACCGACATCAAGTAATGGTCCCAGCGACACGATTCGCGACTTTGCGACCGCTACACATCGCCGAATGCTCGTCGACGGCCAAATGGTCGACGCAACGTCGGGGCAACACGTCAACGTCACCAGTCCATCCGACGGCCTCGACCTGGGCACCGTCCCGCTGGCTGACGAGGCCGACGTCGACGTTGCCGTCACCGCGGCTCGGAAGGCTTACGACTCGGGTTGGCGCGAGATGATGCCGGCGCAACGAGAGCGCCTGCTCAGGCGAGTCACCGATCTCATCGAACAACATTCCGACGAGCTGGCCGAAATCGAGTCGATCGACAACGGCAAGCCGGTCAGCCACACCAAACCGATCGATGGTCCGGTAGCTGCACGTCTCGCCGCCAACTTCGCCGGTTGGCCCACCAAGATCGCAGGCGATACGCCGGCGGTGTCGATTCCCGGGCACTTCGTCTACACGCTGCGCCAACCGGTGGGTGTGGTGGGTGCGATCATTCCGTGGAACTACCCGCTGGTTCACACAGCCCAGAAGATCATGCCCGCCTTGGCCTGCGGCAACACCATTGTCCTCAAGCCATCGGAGAAGGCATCACTGGTGAGCCTGCGGATGGCCGAACTGTTTGCCGAGGCCGACCTGCCACCCGGCGTCGTCAACATCATCACCGGCGACGGTCCCACCACCGGTCGGACGCTCTCACAGCACCCAGTTGTCGACAAAGTGGCATTCACCGGATCGGTCGCATCCGGACAGGCCGTCATGCGGTCGGCTTCCAGCACAACGAAACGGTTGAGCCTCGAACTCGGCAACAAGGGTGCCAACATCATCTTCTCCGACGCCGATCTCGACGCGGCCGTGGCACGGAGTTTCGTGGCCGCGTTCGGCAACACTGGGCAGAGTTGCGTCGCCGGCTCACGGTTGTTCGTGCAAGCTGATGTCTATTCCCAAGTCGTCGAGCAACTTGTGTCGCTCGCCGCGCAAGCCAGGATCGGACATGCCCTCGATCCGGCCACGTCCATTGGCCCGATCGTCGACGAGATCCAGCTCGACAAGATCGTCGGCTACATCGACCGTGCGGTGAACGAGCGCGCCACCATGCGTTGCGGAGGCGAGCGACTCACCGAAGGTGAACTTGGCCGCGGCCACTTCATCGGGCCGACGATCTTCACCAACGTCGACGACTCAGCCGCGGTTGCGTGTGAGGAAATATTTGGCCCGGTGGTCACCGTCCACCGGTTCGATACTGAGGACGAGGTCGTGTCCAGGGCCAACAACACGCCGTATGGCCTGGCCTCAGCGGTGTGGACCAAATCCGTCGATCGCGCCCACCGTGTGGCGGCGCGGCTCGACACCGGCGTCGTGTGGGTCAACACCTTCGACATGTTCGATCCCACCACCCCATTCGGCGGCATGAAGGGAAGCGGATTCGGACGAGACAACGGGCGCGAGGTCATCGACATGTACACAGAATCAAAGGCAGTTTGGGTAGGCACAAAATGATCCAGCCATTCGACTTCCATCTTCCCACCCGCATCTCATGGAGGGTTCCGGCCGCCGATGCCGCTCCCGAGGCCGCCGCGTCGGTTGGGGCGCGGCGGGTGTTGATCGTGACCGACCCGGGCATCGACGCCACTGGAATCGTCGAGCGGATCCAGAGTGCGCTCGAGGCTGCGGGAGTCTCCGTCGCCAAGTTCGCCGATGTGGGATCGAATCCGACCACCCGCCACGTCTCCGTGGCCCGTGAGATGGCAACCAACCTTGGTGCCGATGCCCTTCTGGCAGTGGGTGGTGGTTCATCGATCGACACCGCCAAGGCCGCGGCGATGCTCTTGTCGAACGGCGGCGAGTACTCCGACTATCAGTGGGACGGCCGGCCCATCAACCAACAAAGTCACCCGCTCATCACCATCCCCACCACCGCCGGGACGGGTAGCGAAGTCACCAAGGTTGCGGTGATTTCCGATGAGACCGAACCGTTCAAGAAGGGTGTTCTCAGTCCGCTGATGTACGCCCGGGTGGCGATCATCGATCCCGAATTGACCGTGGGTCTGCCGGCTGGTCTCACCGCGGCCACCGGAATCGACGCTTTCATACACGCGCTCGAAGCGTTCACCGGCCTGCGCACCAACCCGGTGAGCGACATGATGGCCGTCGAGTCGCTCAAGTTGTGTTGGCACAACCTGGGCACGGCGACCCACAACGGAAGCAACATCGAGGCCCGGTCACAAATGATGCTCGCTGCGCTCTTCGGAGGCATGGCGATGGATCAGTCGGGTCTCGGTCTCGTTCACGCCCTGTCGGGAGGGGTCTGCTCGCATCTGCATCTTCATCACGGCCTGGCCAACGCCTCGCTGCTCCCGACTGTGTTCGAGTTCAATGTCGGTCACCTCGACCGGACCAGGCGCGACACGCTGGCCGGAATCTTCGGGCTGTCGTCAACGGTCGACGACGACGCCATGGCCGAGGCTGTAACCGACTACGTCCGTTCGCTCGACCTGCCCATCAACCTGACGGACCACCGCGAGTCTCTCGACGCCAACTCCATCGACTCGATCGCCGCCGAGTCGATGCGGATGGTGATGGTCCACAACAATCCCCGGCCGGTCGACGCCGAGATCTGCCGCGCCTTGATCGAATCAATGACGTGATCTATTCCAACGCCACGATCCTCACTCTCGACGCCGACCGCCGGATCATTTCCGACGGGGCGCTCAGAGTGATCGGAAGCGACATCGACGCGATCGGTAAGACCGCAGACATCCTGCTGGCACACCCTGACGACGAAGTCACCGACTGTCGGGGCGGCATCATGTTGCCCGGGTTGATCGACACTCATGTGCACATGTCGCAATGCCTGCTCCGTGGCGTGAGCGAGGCCGCCGGACCGGGCGACTTCCACACCTGGCTGTTCGGAAGGATCTTTCCACTACAGGGCACCTACACCCATGAGGACGCCTTGGCCAGCGCCTCGCTTTGTGTTCTCGAGATGCTCAAGTCGGGCACCACCGGATTCGTGGAGTGCCTGCTCGCCGATCACTACGGCCTCGACGGAATCGCCCAGATGTGTCTCGACTCGGGGATACGCGCCGCGCTGGGCAATCTTGTCATGGACGTCTCGCCTGAAAAGCGCGACGCCGCGGGTTGGCCCTCCAGCATGTGGCAGGACCGAGAATCCGGCATTCAGGGAACCATCGCCGGACAGCAACGGTGGAACGACCCAAATGGCCGCCTCCAGATCTGGTTCGGGTCCAGATCGGTTGAGCCGGTGAACGATCTGTCGTTGTTCACGGAGATCTCGTCGCTCGCCCGCGAAAACGACATCGGAATCACCATCCACCTGGCCGAACTTCCATCCGACAACGACTATGCCCGGTCGCTCGGTCACAGGAGCCACATCGCTCTAGCCGACCATCTCGGGCTTCTCGGACCCAACACCGTTCTGGCTCACTGCACCGTCGCCGACGACGACGACATCCAACTACTGGCGAGCACCAACACCACCGTCGCACACTGCCCCGCCAACAACTCCGCCACCGGCTGGGGTCCCGCTCGCGTAGCCGACATGCTCGCTGCGGGCGTCAATGTCGCTCTTGGATGCGACGGGGCACCAACCAACGCCAACATGGATCTCCTGCGTGACCTGCGCGTCGCGGCTCATGTGGCTCGAACGCGCGCGCACGCCAGATCCGCGATCACTCCCGAGACGATTCTCGAAATGGCCACGCTCAACGGTGCCAAGGCACTCGGACTGGATGCCAGAATCGGCTCTCTGCAACCCGGAAAGGCAGCCGACTTCATTGTGATCGATGTGGATGCTCCACACCTGCAGCCGATCTGGAACCCGGTGGCAACCGTGGTGTTTGCCGCTCAGGGAAGCGATGTCGACACGGTTGTGATCGACGGCACTCTCGTGATGAGAAATCGAGAGATGAAAACCATGGATGAACGTGCCATTGTGGCCGACGCTCGGGCCCGTCAGATCGAGGTGGCTCGGCGCTGCGGCATCAACGACCTCGGGTCGTCATGGGAGGTTGAGTAGCGACATGGCCACACACAAAACCGTGTTTGTCACCGAACGGCCGCCCGTTCACCAAGCGACCGCCATCGAGGCTGCTCCCGAAACACTCGACATCACGATGCTGGCGTCTCCATCCCGGGCTGAGATTGTGGCAGCACTCACTGATGCAGAATTCTTGGTCTCGGAGCGATCAGGACGCATCGACGCCGAGATGATTCGGTCGGCCCCTGATCTGAAGTTGATCCAACGACTCGGCACGAGAAGTCACGACATCGATCTGGCCGCGGCGAAAGACGCTGGAGTGGTGGTGTGCTGCCAGCCGCTCGAACAATCGATTGCCGTGGCCGAGCAAACCATGGCGTTGGTACTTGCGCTGGTGAAACGATTGCGTGACGTCACCGAGGAAACGGTCAGCGGTAACGACTGGGGACCTCCGGTGGCCTCCGACGCCAACACGTTTGCCATCAATTGGAGCAACCGTCAGGGCATCGGTTCGCTGCACGACTCCACCGTCGGAATCATCGGGTTCGGTGAGATTGGAACACAGTTGGCCGTCCGGCTCCGGGCGTTTGGCGCAGAGATCGTCTACAACAACACCACTCGGCTTCCCGATCACGTGGAGCGCAATGAGGGAATTCGATACGCATCGCTCTCGGAACTGCTCGAGCAATGCAACGTCGTCTGTCTGCTGGTGCCGAGCTCGCCGCTCACCGATTCGATGACCAACGACGAGTTCCTGTCTCGAATGCAGCCCGGGAGCATTCTTGTGAGCACTGGTGCATCCACCACACTCGACGAAGAGGCCGTTGCCAACGCATATCGAAGCGGGCACCTCGCCGGTGTGGCCACCGACGGCTACCTGCATGAGCCGATTCGGGCCGACAATCCGTTGCTCTCTCTCGCCGCCGATCGCCGGGCAAACGTAATTCTCACCCCCCACTGCGCCTTGGGCAACATGCAACTCGGCTTGTCGCTCAGAGCGGCCGATTACACCAACGTCAGCAATTATCTCAATGGGCGACCGTTGATGAACCGCCTCGTCTGACGATCCGGCGCTAGTAACCTCGCACCGATCCACCACTTCCCATCGGAGGGACATGCCAGAAATCGGTCGTGACGTAGTCACCGATCATTCGATCATGAACGTGCTGGCCGACGCCATCAGCGCCGGCCGGCCGGTTGTGTTGGCCACTGTCATTCGCACAAGTCGCTCGGTGCCGCGTCGAGCCGGATCGAAAATGTTGGTGTGGGCCGACGGCTCGCAGATCGGCACGATCGGCGGCGGGAAGATGGAGTCTTGGGTGTTGAACGAAGCCGCCGAGACTCTCGCTGAGGGTCGAAATCGAGTGCTCGACTACGACCTGGTCGATCCTGCCGGCGGCGATCCCGGCCTGTGCGGAGGCACCGTCACTATTCATCTGGAGCCATTCATGAGCCGTCCAACTGTCCTCGTTTTTGGCTGCGGTCATGTGGGTCGGGCGGTGATTGATCTGGCTCACTGGCTCGGTTTTCGTGTGGTCGCGGTCGACGACCGGGCCGAACTGGCCGACCCGGCCGAAATCCCCAACGCGGATGTGGTCGTGTCTGGATCGATCGAGGACGCTCTCTCGGCGGCTCCCGCCGACGACCAAACCCACGCCGTTCTGGTCACGCGGAGCGTGGCTCTTGACGTAGAGACAATTCCGCCGTTGCTCGACACACCCGTCCGTTCGATCGGCGTGATGGGCAGCAAACGGCGTTGGATCATCACTTCGAAGAAGCTGCAGGATGGCGGTATCGCCGAGTCCGATCTCCATCGGGTCGACGCTCCGATCGGGGTCGAAATCAATGCCGAAACGCCCGAAGAGATCGCATTGTCGATCATGGGCCAGATCATCACCGAACGGCGGGCCGGCGCGGCCGAGTGATGCTGTTCGCCGAGCATCCGGTGGTCTTGCGTGGCGGTGGCGACATCGCCACCGGTGTCGCCTGGCGCTTGACCCGTGCCGGATTCCCGGTGATCGTCTGTGAGTTGGCCGC
>CAZHMP010000045.1:0-1571 GCA_964533595.1 uncultured Acidimicrobiales bacterium
TACGACGCATCAAAGGGCGGAATCGAAGCGCTCACACGGGCCCTTGCGCTCGATCTCGGACCATACGGCATCAGAGTCAACGCCCTCATGCCCGGGTCGATCGACACCACGGGCATGGACCACGAAGCCCGCGTGCTACGTGGCGAGAACATTCCGGCCGGGCGAATCGGCGAACCATTCGACATGACCGGACCGGCGCTATTTCTGGCATCCGACGACGCTGGCTACGTCACTGGTGATGTAATCAAGGTTGACGGTGGGATGCTTTCGCAGCAGCGTTCTGCAACTGTCGACATTCATCCGCCGTCGAAATTCCCGTCGGTCGACGACATCGACTGACATGGCAACCACCACCGGGAGGAAGTGATGAGACTCGGAGTCGACGTTGGTGGCACGTTCACAGACGTTGTCCTCGACCTGGAGGACCGCGCAACGGCCGTCGATGCCACAAAGATCGGTGGCGGGATCGTTTCGGTGAAAGTGCTCACCACCCACGATGCTCCCGAGCGTGGAATTCTCGATGGTGTACGCACTGTCATGGATCGCGCCGGCGCGTCACTGTCAGAGGTCGACACCATCATCCACGGCACCACCCTCGCCACAAATGCATTGATCGAGCGCACGGGCGCTCACACCGCGTTCGTCACCACTGCCGGGTTTCGAGACGTAATCGAAACCCGCACCGAAAGCCGGTTCGAGCAATACGACCTCAACATCGTGCTCCCGGCACCGCTCATCGAACGCCGCCACCGTTATGTGCTCGACGAACGAATGAGCGCCGACGGCTCGGTGCTTGTTCCGTTCGATGAAGCAGCCGCTCGCGAACTGATCGCCACCATAGGAGAAGGTGACTACGTCGCCCTGGCGGTGGGGTTCCTCCACAGCTATCGCAACCCCGACCACGAACGCCGATTTCGTGATCTTGTGGTCGAGATGCTGCCCGATCTCGCAGTGTCGATCTCCTCGGAAGTCTCACCCCAAATGCGTGAGTTCGAGCGATTCAACACCGTGTGCGCCAACGCCTTCGTCCAACCCGTGATGTCGAGCTACCTCCACCGCCTGCGCGATCAATTGATCGAGGCCGGTGCCACCTGCCCGGTCTATCTGATCCACTCCGGTGGAGGGTTGATGAGCCTCGACAGCGCGGCCCGTTTCCCGGTGCGTCTGGTGGAATCCGGACCAGCCGGTGGTGCGATATTCGCCGCCGACATTGCCGCTCGTTACGGACTCGACAGGGTGCTCTCCTACGACATGGGGGGAACCACCGCCAAGATCTGCCTGATCGAGGGGCACACTCCCAGAACTGCCAAGACGTTCGAGGTGGCCCGCACCTACCGATTCAAGAAGGGCAGCGGGATGCCAATCTCGATCCCCGTGATCGAGATGATCGAAATCGGTGCCGGCGGTGGGTCAATTGCCAGCGTCGACGATCTCGGACAGATTCGCGTCGGACCCCGCAGCGCCGGAAGCGATCCGGGCCCCGCCGCCTACCAACTCGGAGGAAGCGAACCCACGGTGACCGACGCCGACCTGATACTCGGCCGACTCTCAGCCGACACGTTTGGCGCCGA
>CAZHMP010000045.1:1671-3742 GCA_964533595.1 uncultured Acidimicrobiales bacterium
GCCATTGGTTTCCTGCGAGCGCCATTCGCCTATGAGGCCGTCCGCAGCTATTACGCCGCCACCCACGACTTCGACCACCATGCCGTCAACCAATTGCTCGACGAACTCACTCACGAGGCCGAGTCGTTCGTACGCGAAGGCACCGACGAAGAGCCTGAGATCGAACGATGGACATACATGCGATATGCGGGCCAGGGCTGGGAGATCCCGGTGCAGTTGCCCGACGGCTCCTTCGATGGCACAAGTCATGAGCTGCTGTCGATGCGATTCGAGAAGGCCTACTCGGAGTTCTTCGGCCGGCCCATCGACGGGCTTGCGATCGAGGCGGTCAGTTGGGCCGTGCGCGTGGCCTCACCTCGCCCACCGGCAGAGTTGGTGGCCCGTATCGACCACGGCAACGATCCCGATTCCGGGCCCAGCCCGACAACCCGCACCCGCCCGATCCACGACGCGGCCACCGAATCCATAACTCAAGCAGGCATCATCGAGCGCGATTCGTTGCAGATCGGCCAGGCCATACACGGGCCAGCGGTGATCGTGGAAACCCAGACGACCACGCTGATCGCATCCGACCAATCGGTGGTGGTCCAACCCGATGGCTGCCTGCTCATCAAGGTCAACACACTCGACGAGCCGACCGCTCAATCAATAGGGGATGCGCCATGAGTGATGTCACCTCGAGTCTCCGTAATCAGGTCATGTGGAACCGGCTCATATCTGTCGTGGAGGAGCAGGCGATCACGTTGGTTCGCACTGCCTTCAGCACCAGTGTTCGCGAGGCCGGCGACCTCTCAGCGGGCATATTCGACCAGCAGGGACGAATGATTGCCCAAGCCGTCACCGGCACACCCGGACACGTCAACACGATGGCCGCCGCCGTCGGCTACTTCATCGAAGACATAGGACTCGACCGGATAGCCGAAGGAGACGTCTACCTCACCAACGATCCGTGGAAGGCAACCGGACACCTACACGACATAACAGTGGTCACTCCCGTGTTCCACGGCGGCTCGCTCATCGGCTACTTCGCCTGCACCGCCCACGTGGTCGACATCGGCGGTCGAGGCTACGGACCCGACGGAGCCGAGATCTACGAAGAAGGCCTACTGATCCCGATCATGCGCTTCATCGATCGTGGGTCACGCAACGAGGACCTGGTCAACATCATTCGCAACAACGTTCGCGAGGCCGATCAGGTGATCGGCGACATCCACTCGCTCGCGGCATGCAACGAAACCGGACGCCGGCGGCTCATCGCGATGCTCACCGAATTCGGATTGACCGATCTGGAGGGCCTTGCCAAATTCGTTTTCGACAGCACCAGCGTCGCCACCCGCAATCATCTCGCCGCGCTCCCCCACGGCACCTACACCAACACGATGCAGGTCGACGGCTACAACGACACGATCACCCTCGCCATCACGCTCACGGTCACAGACGAGGGCATACACGGTGATTTCACCGGAACCTCACCCAAGAACTCACATGGGGTCAACGTTCCTCTCGGTTACAGCCAGGCCTACATGACCTACGCGTTGCTGTGCGCGCTCGCACCCGGCATGCCGAACAACTGGGCGTCACTTGCGCCATTCAGCGTGAGCGCACCCAAGGGGTGCATCGTCAACGCCGAGCACCCGGATCCGGTATCGGTGCGTCACGTAATCGGACATTTCGTCACCGACCTCACACTTGGGGCGATCGCCCCGGCCCTTCCCGACATCGTGCCGGCCGAGGGATCCGGAGCGTTGTGGAATTTCCAGGTGAGCGCACGAGCGACCGCGGGCCACGATCTCCCGCCCGTCGAGATCTTGATGTTCAACAGCGGCGGCACAGGGGCCAGGCCGAGCCTCGATGGGCTCAGCGCCACGGCGTTTCCCAGTGGAGTACGCACCATGTCGGTGGAGGCCACCGAGCAGGTCGGTCCGATGGTGATCTGGCGAAAAGAACTCCGACCTGGTTCTGGCGGGGCGGGCAAATACCGCGGTGGGCTCGGACAGGTCATCGAGTTGGGCCCAACCGACGGCTACGAGTTTCAATTCAGCGCCATGTTCGACCGCATCGAGAACCCCGC
>CAZHMP010000045.1:3842-11266 GCA_964533595.1 uncultured Acidimicrobiales bacterium
ATCTCCAAGTTCTGCACCGAGTTCATCAGTGAGTTCCATCAGCGAGTGCAAGTCGACGACGAGTCACCCGACCTGTGCTTTCGCGAGACCGGCTATCTCTTCCTGGCCACCGACGCCGGAATGCCGACCCTTCGACGAAACCAGGCGGCCCAGATCGAATGTGGTGTGGATACGAGAATCCTCACACCGCAACAGACCCACGAGCGATTCCCATATCTCAACACCGACGACCTGGCCGGGTCGAGTATCGGAATGCGTCACGAAGGCACGCTCGATGCTCACAGCCTCATGCAAGGTTTTCGCCTACGAGCCTGCCACAACGGCGTCGAATACCTCACCAACCGCGCTGTAGGTCTCGATATCTCCGGCGGACGGGTACAAAGAGTTCGGCTGGAATCCGGTGACTCCGTCGGCTGCGGCTACGTGGTCAATTGCGCTGGACCCCGGGCCGCCACCATCGCGGCCATGGCCGGATTCGACCTTCCGGTGGAGCCCCGCCAGCGCAGCGTGTTCGTGTTCGATTGTCGAGCTGAGATTCAGCACGACTTTCCGCTCACCATCGATACCTCCGGGGTATGGGTACGCCGGGACCCTCCCTATTTCCTTGCCGGTGGGGTGCCTGATGACGACGTTGCTGTCGACCAAGACGACTTCAAGGTCCGACACGACGAGTTCCACGATCAAATCTGGCCGGCGCTCGCCCACAGGATCCCCGTGTTCGACAAGATCTCGGTGAAAAGATCCTGGGCCGGGCACTACTCCTACAACACTCTCGACCAGAACGCGATCGTCGGCCCCGCCCCCGGACTCGACAACTTCATCTTCGCCAACGGCTTCTCCGGTCACGGACTTCAGCAGGGCGCCGGAGTGGGCCGTGCCATCAACGAGCTGATTTGCTACAGCGAGTACCGGTCCATCGACCTCACCCCGCTCGGATACGAGCGTGTGATCCAGCACCAACCATTCATGGAAGACGCGATCATCTAGACAATGCCTGCCACCTCAACGCCTCCATCCGACAGCCACGAAGCAATCGTGATCGGTGCGGGCGTCATCGGATGTGCGGTTGCTGCCGCGCTTGCCAAACGTGGTGTCAAGCCGTTGGTGATCGACAAGCTTCCGGGAGCGGGATACGGATCCACAAGCAGCTCGAGCGCTGTCGTTAGGTTCGGCTACTCCACCGAGGCGGGCGTGGCGATGGCTTGGGAGGGGCAGCTCTGGTGGCGCGACTGGCCCGAAGTGATCGCTCCAGCCAAGCCCGACGCGGTCGTCGAATTTGTCAACTACCCGATGCTCATGCTCGATTTCGACGGCGGGCATTTCAGCCGAGTTCTGCCCCACTACGACGAATTGGGGATCCCTTATGAACGGCTGAGTTGTGAGCAATTGTTGGAACGTCATCCCTTCCTCGATCTCCACCAGTTCGGCCCACCGGTCCGAATGGACGACGACGCGTTCTGGAAAGACCCCGCCACATTGCTGCGAGGCGCCATCAGCACACCCGACTCCGGGTTCATCTCCGATCCGATGCTTTCGGCGCAAAATCTCGCCGAAGCGGCGACTGCTCACGGCGCCGAATTCATGTTCCGCACCGAAGTAACCGGAATCGAATCCCAGGGCGGACGAGTGTCCGGCGTGAGGCTGTCCGACGGGTCGGTCATGTCTGCCCCAATCGTGGTCAACGTCGCCGGACCCCATTCATCGATCATCAACAAGTTGGCGGGGGTCGATTCTTCGATGAGCGTCGCTACTCGTCCGCTTCGGCGGGAAGTGTTCGTGGTGCCCGCGGGCGACGGCGTCGATTTCGATGGTCAAGGTGTGATGATCGGCGACGAAGACACCGGCGTTTACTTTCGCCCTGAACATGGCAACAACGTCTTGATCGGCAGCACCGAACCGGTCTGCGATGAACTCGAGTGGGTGGAAGACCCCGACAACTACCGCACATCTCTCACCGATGACGAGCACCAACTACTCGTTTTGAGATGTGCCCGGCGCGTGCCAAGCGTGGGTGTTCCGCAACGCAAGTGCGGGGTAGTCGACCTCTATGACGTGTCGAGTGACTGGACGCCGATCTACGACAAGAGCGATCTTCCGGGCTTTTACATGGCTGTGGGGTCGAGCGGGAATCAGTTCAAGAACGCTCCCATAGCCGGGCACTGCATGGCCGAGCTGATCCATGCGGTCGAGGGAGGCCGCGACCACGATGCCGACCCGCTCGTGGTCACTGGCCCACGCAGCGGACTTGCAATCAACATGGCGACGTTCTCACGCAACCGCGACGTGAGCTCGGCCTCGACCATGACCGTCCTGGGCTGACAAGACCGTCCCGATCCGACCGGAGGAATTTGCATGACCCAACCGGTGAGCGGCGGACAGCTCGTGGTCGACTGTCTGGTGGCGCAGGGCGTCACGACTTCGTTCGGAGTCCCGGGCGAGAGTTACCTCCATGTGCTCGACGGTCTCTACGAGGCAAGCGATCAGCTTCGCTTTGTCTGCTGCCGCAATGAAGGTGGCGCGTCATACATGGCCGAGGCATGGGGAAAACTCACCGGTCGACCGGGAATTTGCTTCGTAACTCGCGGTCCCGGAGCCTGCAACGCTGCAGTTGGCGTTCACACAGCCATGCAGGACTCCTCTCCGATGATTCTGTTTGTTGGGCAGGTCTCCACCACCAGCCGTCAGCGCGAGGCCTTTCAGGAGATCGACTACCGGGCAATGTTCGGATCACTCGCCAAATGGGTCACCGAGATCGACGATGCCGACAGGATCCCTGAGGTGATCGCTCGTGCTTTTGCAACGGCCGTGTCGGGGCGTCCCGGACCGGTGGTGGTTGCCTTGCCCGTCGATGTGTTGGCGTCGCACACCACAGCCCGTCCCGCCGGACGTGTGCGAATTGCCGAGCCGGCCCCATCGCAAGCCGATATCGACGAGGCTCTCGGCCTCCTTGGTTCCGCGTCTCGGCCACTGGTGCTCGTCGGTGGCCATCTCGACGAATCGACCAGCGTGGCACTGCAGCAGTTCGCCGATGCGAACGATCTCCCCGTGGCAACGGTTTTCAGATTCCATGACACGTTCGACAATCACAGTCGGTGTTACATCGGAGATGCCGGCGTCGCCATGTCACCGGTGGTGTCAGAGGCAATATCCAATGCCGACGTGATTCTTGCGTTGGGCATTCGCTTCGGCGAGATGACCACTGCGGGCTTCAGCCTCATCGAATCGCCCGACCCCGAACAGACGATCATCCACACTCACGCGTCGTCGAGCGAACTGGGCAAGATCTACCAGGCGTCTTTGCCCATCAACGCCAGCACGCGACGAGTGGTCGCGGCTCTGGCCACACGCCAACTCCCCCACGACGACAAACGGGCCGCCGAGCTCGCTCTGAGTCGGGCGCGGTTCATGGCCACTCTCGAAACGCCGCCACAACCCGGCGCGCTCGACATGGGCGACGTCATGGCCTGGCTCCGCGCCAATCTGCCCGACAACGCCATCATCACCCACGGCGCCGGCAACTTCACCATCTGGCCAAACAAGAAGTTTCTCTACGGCCGACGTCAGCGTCTTTTGGCTACGCAGAACGGCACGATGGGGTACGGCATTCCGGCATCCATCGCGGCCAAGATCGCTTGTCCAGACCGCACCGTCGTGTGCATCGCGGGCGACGGAGATTTCCAGATGAATTGCCAAGAGCTGGGAAGTTCCGCGCAAGCCGGAGCCCAACCAATCATCATCGTGATCGACAACGGCATGTACGGCACGATCCGGATGCACCAGGAACGCCGGTTCCCCGGACGCGTCAGCGGCACCAATCTGACCAACCCCGACTTCGTGGCTCTGGCCAAGGCCTACGGATTTCACGCCGAACGGGTGACGGCCACATCCCAATTCGCAGACGCATTCGTCAGAGCGACGGCATCTCCCGACGGAGCATTGCTCCATCTCGTGATCGGTTCAGAGATGTTGACGCCAACCCAATCGATCGAACAAGCCCGGGCCGCAGCCGGGGGCCAACCCGGGTAGGTCTAGTCCTCTTCGGCCCCGCCCAAGTAGGAGGCACGGAGCTGCGGATGAACCAGCAAGTTTTCGGCCGTGTCGTCGAGAACAACCTTGCCGGTCTGGATGACCCAACCCCTGTCCGCGATGGAGAGCGCCATGTTGGCATTTTGCTCCACCATGAAAATGGCCATGCCATCCTCGTGGATCTGCTGGATCAACTCGAAATTGACCTGTACGAGCGCCGGCGCAAGGCCCATTGAAGGCTCATCCATCAGCAGAACACGCGGCCGAGCCATCAGCGCTCGGCCCATGGCAACCATCTGCTGTTCGCCGCCCGACAGAGTTCCGGCTTTCTGGCTGAGACGCTCCTCGACTCTTGGGAAGAGTTCGTAGATGTGTTGCAAATCGGCGGCGATGCCATCCTTGTCGGTGCGAAGATAGGCACCGAGCTGAAGGTTCTCCAGCACGGACAATCGTTTGAACAGTCGCCGGTTCTCGGGAACCATCGTGATGCCACGCTCGACCCGATAGCTGATCGGCTTGTCGTTGACGACCTCGCCGTCGAGCACCACCTCGCCCGATGTGGGAGTGACCATGCCGAGCAAAGTCTTGAGGGTGGTCGACTTGCCGCTGGCGTTTCCTCCGAGCAGGCAGACCATCTCACCCGGATAGATGGCCAGATCGACATCTTTGAGTATGTGGACTGCGCCGTAGTGGGTGTTGATCTTTCGAAACTCGAGAAGAGCTGTGCCCTTGTCGGTCATGAGGCCTCCTCGGCGGGTCGGCCGAGATATGCCTCGATCACTTGCGGGTCGTTGGACACCTCGTCGTAGCTCCCTTGCGCAATCGTGAGGCCATGGTCGAGCACCACCACGCGATCGGAAACATCGCGTACAACGCCCATGTCGTGTTCGATCATCACAATTGTGAATCCCCACTCGCTGCGCAGCCGGCCAATCAGCTTGGTCAGCTCGGCAGACTCCTTCGGGTTCATACCGGCTACCGGTTCGTCAAGCAGAACCAGTCGGGGTTGGGTGGCCATGGCGCGGGCGATCTCGAGCCGACGTCGGTTGGCATAGGAGAGCATGAACGCCGGCTGATCGAGGCGATAGCCCGTAAGCCGCGACCCGAAGAACGAGAGCACCTCGATTCCGCGCTCGCGTATCTCCTTTTCTTCCTGCCTGAACGCCTTTGTTTGCAAAAGCGCACCCCACGCGTGCTGGTGGGTACGACAGTGCTGGGCGACCATCACATTCTCGAGGATCGTCATGTTGGGAAACAATCTGACGTTTTGGAACGTGCGGGCGATTCCGAGTTCGGTGACCTGGTAGGGATCCAACCCCACGATCGACTCGCCCTCGAACTTGATTTCGCCCGACGTCGGAGCCACCAGGTTGGTGATGGCGTTGAAGAACGTGGTCTTGCCCGCTCCATTCGGGCCGATAACGCTGACGATCTCGCCTTCGTTCACCTCGAAGTTGAGTTCCGACAATGCATCGAGCCCGCCGAAGGTGATGGTGAGATCGTGGATGGAGAGAACCGGGCTCATGAGGCGGACTCCTCTTCGTCGACTTCGGCGTCGTGGTCTACCTCGCCTCGCAGCCATGCGTCCTGGAGGAACTCTTCCTGGTGCAGCTCATGGCTGCGTCGGGCGTTCGGCACAAGACCCTCAGGTCGCTTCAACATCATGAAGACAAGAATCGCTCCGTAGATCAACAGCTTGTATAGGCCCAATTCCTGTAGCAGTCCGGGCTGTTTTGGCCCTCCCAACACGCCGATCAGGACGATGGCGCCAACGATCACGCCGGTGATGTTGCCCATGCCTCCCACGATCACGACAACCAGAATGATGATCGACACGAGAATCAGGAAACTCGACGGGAAAATCGAACCGACCTTCGCCGCGAATATCGCTCCACTGAAGGAGGCAAGAATTGCGCCAACCACGAAGGCCGCCAACTTGGCGGTGACGGTGTTGATTCCCATCGCCTCGGCGACCTTCTCGTCTTCACGAATCGCCATCCACGCTCGGCCCAGCCGGGATCCCTGCAGACGCCACGAGACGTAAATCGCAATGGCGCAAAAGAAGATGACCAGATAGAAGACGGAACGGGGGTCGGATCCCTTGACCTCGGCTATACCCAAATCAACCGGTGGAATATTGGTAATGCCCTGTGCCCCGCCGAAATATGGCGAGAGCCAATCGGACAGGAACAGCAATCTGATGATCTCGCCGAATCCGAGCGTGACGATAGCCAGGTAGTCGCCTCTCATTCTGATCACCGGTGCGCCCACGGCCAATCCGATGATTCCAGCAGCGACGATCACGATGAGGATCACGATTCCGAAGTGCAACTCAGGTGAGATCCATGGCGAGTTGGGGGAGGTGAGGACCGCCGTGGTGTATCCCCCGACCGCGAAGAATGCGACATACCCGAGGTCGAGAATTCCGGCCAAGCCGACCACGATGTTGAGCCCGAGAGCCAACAGAACAAACAGCCCCACGTTGGCCAGCAATTCGTTCATGATCTTGCCGAGGAAGAGAGGCAGAATCAGTAGTGCCACAATGCCGGCGGAGGACAAGCTGAGCTTGGCTGTTCGGCGCTCGGGCCCAGCGAGCGAGTCGTAGCGATCGCGAAGCTGACGGCCCCGCCCTGAGAGCCCGACGGATATGGCGACGACCACCGCAGCCAAGATGATGCTGGACGTGAGGGTGAGTGCGCCTCGCTTGGCGTAGACGGCGTCGGTGACAAACGAGAGGCCAAATCCCTGGAACAGGTCAGTGACGGCGGTCTCGAGAATCGATACGAGAATCAGTGTGAGAAGAGCCGCATTCACCGATCGGCTTGCCAACGGCGGTACCACGCTGAGAAGCGAGCCAAAGAATCCGAGCCCGCCACCGATCACCAGCCATATGACTATTCCGAATCCGACTCCGTTTCCGAATGTGAGCTGCTCGAGCAACTGCGGACTCCAGTTGATCAATGGCTCGCGGAGATCGAAGTTGTCGACAAGCACGGCGAGCAGAGACAGACCGGCACCAGCGACCATTCCGGTGAGAGTTCCGGTGAGTAGATCACGGGGGCCCTTGCGGTGAACGGTGACACCTTCCAGCTCAACTTCCTTCACGACTACGACCCCGGCGAGGACCGGAAGCCAAATCACCGTGAGGTAGCCGAGGCTGAGGTAATGACGAATGATGAGACGAGTGTCGAGTTGCACCAACATCCCGATGAGGGCAACAAAAATCAACGAGAGACCAGTGATTGATCCGATCTTGGCTACACGACGCCAATCCTGATCGAGGAGCGCTCTGGGTGGGGCGAGACCGGTCATGCTCGATCGTCCTCTGAGAGGCGCTCACCAAACAGGCCGGACGGTTTGAACAACAAGACCACCACGAGGGCCGTGAAGGCCACGGC
>CAZHMP010000045.1:11366-15858 GCA_964533595.1 uncultured Acidimicrobiales bacterium
ATTGCGAACGTGAGCACGATGGTTCGATCGACATTGATACCCATGAGGGCTGCGATCTCTTTGTCTTCAGCCACGGCGCGCATGGCTTTCCCAGTCTTGGTTCGCTCGACGACCCACCAAAGGACGGCCATCGACACCGCTGCCACGACCATCACCATGATCTTCGTGCCGGGAATGTCGAACGTGAGAATCGATCTGTTCTTGGAAAGCCAGTCCGGGAGTTGCGGATACGAGTGGCTGCTCGGCCCAAGAAGCCCCAGTACCGCATTCTGAATGAAGAAGGACACGCCAATCGACGTGATCAGGGGAATGAGGCGTGGTGAATCACGTAGCGGTCGGTAAGCCACTCGCTCCATGAGCACCGCGGCTGCCGTCGACACGAGAATCGCGATGATCACAATAATCACGAACGATCCGATGAAGTTGCTTTCCCAGTATCCGGAGTTGGAAAGCTTGGTGGAGGCGACGAACCCCGACATGGCGCCGAGCATGAACACCTCACCGTGGGCGAAGTTGATGAAGCCCAAGACGCCATAAACCATTGAATATCCGAGGGCGATGAGGCCATACATCGAGCCCTGCGCCACTCCGGTGACGATGAGTCCCTTGAGTTGATCAGCTGTGAGACCCGTGGCGTCGGGGTTTCTCCACCGGGCGAATGCGTTGTCGACACTGATCTGCTGGGCAACGAATGCCACCAAGCCTGCGGCAATCAACGCGATCAACGTCACACGCAGAACCGTGAGAAAACGGTCGACCCAACTCACACGCCGGGCCGCGCTCACGCTGACAGCTGTCATATATCCCCCGAGTAGTTTTCAGAAACTTGATGGCAATTGCATGTGGTACCGCGCCGACCGGCCCGACGAGAGCGTAGAGGCTCTCATCGGGCCGGTCGAACGAAGTGAACTACGCCGGGGCGAATTCGAAGACCACGTTGAGCTTCGAAGCCTCGATGTCGTTGGAATCATTGTGCTGGATCACGGTGATCTTCTGCGATCCACAATCGCCGAACGCATCGCAACTCATCGTGCCGATCAAGCCCGAGAAGTTACTCACGCCGTTGAGGTAGGCACGCACGCCCGCACGAGAGATCGTGAGGGTGCCACCGTCGTCGGACGACGAGTTCTTGATGGCATCGAGCAGCAACACCGTGGCGTCGTAGCTGTGAGCCCAGAACGGAGCCGAAGGAACCTCGCCGTAGGCAGCCTCGTAGGCGTCGAGGAACTGGTTGGCGTTCTTGCCGGTCGACGCATTGGTGTTGGAGCCGTAGCGCACGTCGGGTCCGGAGAAGTACATCGCCTCCGACTCGGGGATCGCCATGAAACCATCATTGAGGAGGCCATCAGCGGCCATCAATGTCACATTCTCCAAGCCCGAAACCCCATGCGCCTGCTGGGCAATGAAGTCGCCTTCTGGCTGGAAGATCGGGAAGAAGATCAGCTCAGGCGAGCCAGAAGCAATGTCGGTGAGCACCGGCACCATGTCGGTGTCGCCCTTGTTGACGGCGGTGAATCCGGTGACGGTTCCACCCAACTTCTCGAATGCGTTGCTGAATGCCGAAGCGAGACCATTGGTGTAGGGGTCGCCGTCGTGGATGGCGGCAACCTTGGTTACACCAAGCTCGTTGAACGCAAACGTGGCAGCAGCCTCGCCCTGGAACAAGTCGTTGTGAGCGGTGCGGTAGTAGCCCGCAACCCAGTTCTCGCCTGCATTGCCCTGAAGGTCAGAGGTGAGCGCAGGTGAGGTGTTGGATCCGGAGATCATCGCCATTCCCGCTTGGGAGATCAGAGGCGCAGCGGCGGTGGCGGCACCAGAACACGAGGTTCCGATCACGCCGATCACCTGCTCGTCGGCAACGATGGTCTGGGCGGCCGCTTGGCCACCATCAGCGGAACAGAGGTCGTCGAGTCCCGTTCCCATGTTGACGTTGTGACCGGCAATCTGACCGTAGTCCTGAATGGCCAGAACCGTGCCACGCTCGTTGGGTATACCCAAGAACGCAACGTCGCCGGTGATGGCTTCAAGCGAACGAATCTGGATGTCGGCACCCTCTTCGACCGTGACAAGGCCGAGAGACGCGTCGAGATCGCTTGCCGAACCCGATGAACCGGAATCGCCGCATGCTGCCGCGATCAGAGTGAAAGACGCCAAGATGCTCGCGAGCACCAGGAGTCTGCGTGATGACTTCATATGTGGATCCCCTCCATTGGGAACGACGGTTGTGAACGGCACCGCTGGACCGCGTATATCGGTCTCGGAGTATAGACCCGGTGCCCAAGGTCACGTCCAGACGGACTAATCTTCCTCGGCAGGCGCACCGCGCCGCGATACAGCCCGGAATATCGCCGGAGTCTCTCCCGTTAGACGTGCGAAGTGCCGCGAGAAGCTGGCTTGGTCGTAAAACCCGGTAGCCGCAGCGATCTCCGCCACCGTTTGTTCGGTCCGCCGCAACAGCCTTGCGGCCGCGTCGACTCTCACCCGAGTGACGTACTGCGCCGTGCTCAAACCGAACACCTTCTTCATGCGTCTTTCGAGCTGAGCGGTTGAGCAACCGGCGACTGCAGCGAGATCCGCGACCGTGATCTTGTCGCTCAATCGATCGCGAACCGCGTCCACCACGAACTCGAGAGACTCAGGGGCGATTCCCCTTTCACTTGGGGTACGTAAATCGCGACTCACGCTCACCAGGCCGGCAACGGTTCGGTCCTCGCGCGCGTGAAGTGGGAGTTTGGTGGTGAGGTACCAACCGGTCGTGCCGTCCGGGCGACGAATCAACTCCAGAGCATCCCGAAGCGCCGAGTCGGTTGAGATCACACGTCGGTCCTGTTGTTCATAGCGCTCTGCCAGCGGCAACGGAAAGAGGTCGATCGCCCTGGATCCAAGAACATCCCGCTTGGAGCGACGCCCTGAACGATGCACGAACGCCGTGTTGACCTCGGTGTAACGACCATCGAGCCCTTTGCAACAAAACATCACATCCACCAAGGAATCGAACAGGGCAAGGTACTGGGCCTCGCTGTCGATCACGTCCGGCTTGTCGATCTCGGTCACCATTGGTGCGCCGATAATACAAGACCGGTCGTAGCAGATCGGAGGACGATGGTTGCATGGACACTCTCAGGCAACGACCGGATCAATCCGACGAGCCGATGGTCGGTGATAGCGGCGACGACCTCGCCGACGCGGCGGTCGAGCTCGCACGCAACTGGCTCCGCCGTGCCGAGGCTGCCGAAAGCCGCAAGGAGCGAACAATGGCTCATCGGATGGCCGCCCTCGTAGGTCACACGACCGACGTGGAATTCACGATGGCGTACGTCGACCGCGTCGCTCGCCATCAATCGCATCGCCTGGCCGCCATCCAGCTACAGCATCTTGTGGCCGACTCACCCACACCGGGTTTCCTTGGCCCGATCGACCGGGCCATGCTCAACGCCGGCGCACGGGTCGCTTCGGTGATCCCCGGCATCGCCATGCCAATCGCCCGCTGGCGAATGCGAAAGCTGGTGGGTCGTATGGTCATCGACGCCGATCCGGCCGAACTCCAACCTCACCTGGCCGAGCGAAGAAGCGAGCACTTCGATCTGAACGTCAACCTGTTGGGTGAGGCGGTGCTCGGGGAGGCGGAGGCCGACCGACGACTCGATCACACCATCTCTCTGATCGATCAATCCGATATCGACTACGTGTCGGTGAAGGTGTCGGGAATCACGAGCCAGATCGACTTGTGGTCATTTGACGACTCTCTGGCCCACGTCAAAGACCGACTGCGCCAGATATTCAACCGATCGGCACAAAGCAATCCGCCGACATTTGTGAACCTCGACATGGAGGAATACCACGACCTCGAGATCACAATTCGGGCATTCACCGAATTGCTTGACGAGCCTGATCTCCTCGCACTGGACGCCGGAATCGTCATACAGGCCTACGTACCCGAGTCGTTCGATGCGGTGGTGCGACTGGTCGAGTGGGCCAATGCCAGGCATCGTCCGGGTGTTGGTGAGATCAAGATCCGGCTGGTCAAAGGGGCCAACCTGGCTATGGAGCGCGTCGATGCAGCCATGCATGGTTGGACCCAGGCGCCGTACTCGACCAAGTCAGAAGTCGATGCCAATTACAAGCGCTGTCTCGATTGGATGCTCACTCAGGATCGCCTCAGTGCCGTGCGTGTGGGAGTGGCCAGCCACAATCTGTTCGACATCGCATGGGCCAAGCTTCTGGCCGACAAGCGCGGGGTCGCCAATCGGGTTGGCTTCGAAATGCTTCAGGGCATGGCGCCGGCTCAGTCGCGAACTGTGCGTGATGACACCGGTGCACTGTTGCTCTACACACCGATCGTCGAACAGCAGAATTTCGACGTGGCGATCAGCTATCTGATTCGCCGACTCGAAGAAAACACGGCGCCCGACAATTTCCTTCGTCACTTGTTCGGGCTCGCTCCCGAGAGTGCAGAGTTCGAGGACCAGGCACGGCGATTTCGGGCATCGGT
>CAZHMP010000045.1:15958-19384 GCA_964533595.1 uncultured Acidimicrobiales bacterium
GCCATCGACTTCGCCCGTTGGTATGCCGACCAGGGCCTTGAACTCAACTCGATCATCGACGCTGAGTTCTCGCCGCTGGGTCTGGTGGCAGTGATTCCACCGTGGAATTTCCCGGTCGCGATTCCTGCAGGCGGAACGTTCGCCGCCCTCGCGGCCGGCAATTCGGTCGTGCTGAAACCAACCCTCGAAACGCCGCGATGCGCTGAGATAATCGCTGAGGCGTGCTGGGAGGCCGGTATCCCTCGTGACGTGCTTCAGTTCCTACGCACGCCCGATGACGACACCGGGCGACGACTTGTCACATCGGCCGATGGCGTCATCCTCACTGGTGCGTGGGACACGGCCCGCATGTTCCGATCGTGGAAGCCGGACATGCGCCTGTTCGCTGAAACCAGCGGTAAGAACGCCCTCATCATCACACCCGAAGCCGACTTCGATTTGGCGGTTGCCGACCTCGTCCACTCAGCCTTCGGGCATGTTGGCCAGAAGTGCTCCGCCGCGAGCCTGGCCATTCTCGTGGCGAGCACCTACGACGACGAACGGTTCCGCCGCCAATTGGTGGACGCCGTGTCCAGCCTCAGAGTCGGTCCGGCATCTGATCCGGCTACTCGTATCGGGCCCACCATCGGGCCGGTCACCGGGAAGTTGGAACGGGCGCTGACCAGACTCGATTCTGGAGAACGTTGGCTACTGGAGCCTCGCTGTCTCGACGAAACCCGCGCTCTTTGGTCGCCGGGAATCCGGATGGGCGTCAGGCCGGGGTCGTGGTTTCAACAAACCGAGTGCTTCGGGCCGGTTCTCGGCCTCGTGCATGCCGACAATCTCGACGACGCGATCCGGATCCAGAACTCGTCGCCCTACGGCCTCACCGGGGGTATCCACAGCCTCGATCGACGAGAAATCGACGAGTGGACCCGACGGGTCGAAGTGGGCAACGCATACGTCAATCGCGGCATAACCGGGGCGATAGTCAACCGTCAGCCTTTCGGCGGTTGGAAGCGTTCGTCGGTGGGTCCGGGCGCGAAAGCGGGCGGACCCGACTACTTGTTGCAACTTGGCAACTGGAAGCGCACCACGGAACTCCCGGAGACATCGACCGTCAACCGCGACCGTGACGCCTCTGAATGGTCACACAGATACTCTGCCGACCACGACCCAAGTGGACTCTTCTGCGAGTCGAACATTCACCGCTACCGCCCCGTACCGATGATGGTCTTGAGGATCGCCGCCGATGCAGATCAGGCAGAGGCCGTGCGGGCCGCCGCAGCAGCGAAGATTGCCAATCCAAACACCGAGGTATCGGTCGATCCGGAATTCGACACAACCGAGAACAACCTGTCGAGTTCAAGAATCAAGGTGGAGACCGAGGCCGAATTCACTCGCAGACTTGCCGAGTTCAAGTGGGGCCGCGTGAGGTTGGTGGGAACCGCTTCGATGGATCTACTGCGAGAAGCCGATCAGGCAGAGGTGAATGTGATCAACGAGACCGTCACCCTCAGCGCTCGGCTCGAGCTGAGGCACTATGTGCGTGAGCAGGCCGTGAGCCGAACACTTCATCGCTTCGGCAATGTGGCGTCAATCGATCAGTGAATTCTCTCCATGATCTCCTCGACAGGGCCGACCAATCCCGTGTAGAACTCGCCGAACTCGGAGTAAACGGCGGAAGCCTCGTCGTAGCGCATCGTGTAGACGGTGTCCTTCAGGTCTTCCACCTTCACTCCGAACAGGGTGACACCCCATTCCCAGTCGTCGAGACCGGTGGATGCGGTGATGAGTTGAACTATCCGACCAGCGAACTTACGGCCAGAAGTTCCGTGTTCGAACATCAACTCTTTTCGCTGATCAAAGCTCAGTCGGTACCAATTCTGGTCGGGGTTGCGCCGTTTCGTCATCGGGTAGAAGCACCACGCCGATTTGCCCTCCGGCGGAAGGTTTGGGAACAGACGCATCTGTTTCATTTCATCCGGGACACCGGCCGCGTACTCCGAGACCTCGGTTATCGAAACGTAGCTGTCGACCGCGGCGAGTCCGGCCCGATCGAGGCTCGTCTGCAAATCTCGCAGTTGCCACATGTCGGGGTGCATTGCCATGAAACACACTTCAGCCTTGTGCCCCAATACCGCCACCGTCACCACCTGCACACCTTCAGACTCCGCGGACGCCACCGCTCGTGCGACCGCGTCGTTGTCGGTTTCGGGGGTAGTGATACAGAAGAGGTGGACAACACAGAGGCCGTCAGAAGTGGTGACTGGTTGAAGCATGTGCCGAGTCTAGGGACCCGTTCGATACGACGATCCTCTAGGGGATATGGTCGCCGACCATGACCCGGAGCACACATCAAGCGATCGCCGATGAACGCAACGCCAACATTGAGATCTACATAAACGGGGAATTCTTTCCCCGGCTCGAAGCCAAGGTGTCCGTGTTCGACAGTGGCTTCCTGGTGGGCGATGGGATCTGGGAGGGGATTCGGCTCCACAACGACCGATTTGCGTTCTTGGATCGTCATCTCGACCGGCTGTTCGCGGGTGCCGCAGCCATCGATCTCGACATCGGCCTCGACCGGGCCGGGGTCGAGGATGCGCTACGCGCAACGGTCGACCGAAACGACATGCACGACTCGGTACACGTTCGCCTCATGATCACACGAGGTGACAAGAAGACCCCATCGCAGCACCCTTCCAACGTGATCGGCGGGCCCAACATCGTGATCATCGCCGAGCACAAACTCGCTGACCCTGCGGTCAGGGAGAAGGGCATCTCGCTGTTCACCGCGACAGTGCGCCGGCCCGCTCCCGACATGCTCGACCAGCAGCTCAACTGTCATTCCAAACTCCACGAGGTGATCGCCCTCATCCAGGCCACCCATGCGGGCGCCGACGAGGCTCTGATGCTCGACCCGACCGGAGCAGTGGCCACGTGCAACGCCACAAATTTCTTTGTCGTTCGCAACGGCGAACTCTGGACCTCCACCGGCATGTACAACCTCAACGGAATCACTCGGGCGCTCGTGTTGGAGGTGGCGAGAGCCGATGGCATGGCTGTCCACGAAGCGCCGTTCTCCCTAACCGACGTATACGCGGCCGAAGAATCCTTCGTCACAGGCACCTTCGGTGGCCTCACTCCGGTAAACGAAATCGACGGTCGAGTCATTGGAACGGGCGAAGGTTCCGGTCCGATCACCAACCATCTGCGCGACCTCTACGAAGCCGCAATCGCCGCAGACTGCGCCCCGTCGATATGACCGTCCGTATCAATTGCTGGTCTGGTCCACGCAACATCTCGACCGCGCTCATGTACTCGTTTCGGCAACGAGCCGATACCACCGTGGTCGACGAACCGCTCTACGCCCACTACCTGCGGGTCACCGGGCGGGTTCATCCGGGCCGCGATGACGTGCTCCGAACCCAGAATTCCGATGGCGAG
>CAZHMP010000046.1:0-12815 GCA_964533595.1 uncultured Acidimicrobiales bacterium
TCTCCTGTCAATGGTTGAAGAGCAGCTCTCCGACAGGATCTGAGCCGTGCGATCGAGTCACGCGTCGTGAGCGACTTGGGCCGGAGGCGTGCGCTCGATGTCGAGCTTGTCAGACGGGGATTGGCGCCTGATCGAGATCAAGCTCGCAGAATCGTCGAGCAGGGACTGGTCACTGTTGGTGGCGCGCCGGCACCGAAGTCGACGCGTATGGTCGGGGCCGGCGAGGCGGTGGTCGTGGCGCCGCCTCCACCGAGATTCGTGTCGCGAGGCGGCGTCAAGTTGGACTCGGCTCTCGAACGGTTCGACCTCGACCCATCAGGGTTGCGGGTGGTCGATGCCGGCTCGTCCACCGGAGGCTTCACCGACTGTCTGCTACAGAGGGGCGCCCGACAGGTCATTGCGATCGACGTGGGGCGAAATCAACTGCATGAGCGCATTCGGGCGGATCCGAGAGTGATTGTCAATGAGCGCACCAACATCAAGGAAGTCGACTTGGAGCATCTGGGCGGACCAGCGGACATGCTTGTTGCCGACCTATCGTTCATCTCGTTGAGAACGGTGGCCGACGCCCTGGTGGCGTTGACGAAGCCAAGGGGGCATATGGTGCTGCTGGTCAAGCCGCAGTTCGAAGCAAGTCGCGATGAGGCCAACCGTGGCGGCGGGGTGATCACCGATCCGACCGTGTGGCGGGAGTCGCTCTACCGGGTGTGTTGGTCGATGCGCAGCGCCGGCGGGGCCATCAAGGGGGTCATGGTTTCTCCCATCACCGGCGGCGAGGGCAATGTCGAGTTTCTTCTGCACGTGCAGACGCATGCGGGGAAAGGCAGCGACCCGTCGCCCCTGTGTGATGCAGCGGTTGCCGAGGCGGGTGGCATCTGATGGCTGTCGTGGCACTCATTGTTCACCTGGGCAGGGAGTCGGCTGCGGCTCATGCGCGTGAACTTGCCTCGTGGCTGGTCGAGCAGGGCCATGAAGTTCGCGTGCCCGATGACGACGCGGAGTTGACCGGACTGGGCCAGTACTGCGTTGGCGGCGATGAGCTGGCTTCTGATCTTGACTTGGTGGTGACCCTGGGCGGGGACGGTTCGATACTCCGAGCAGTGGAACTGACCGGCCAATCCGAGGTGCCGATCCTCGGCGTCGATTTCGGGCAGCTTGGCTACTTGACAGAGGTGCGTCCTGCCGATGCTCGCGACGCCGTGGAGCGGACTCTCGCCGGAGATCACGACATAGAGCCGAGGATGCTCATAGATGTGAGCATCAATTCCGTGGCTGACGGAAGGCGGGTGTCTCACCTCGCACTCAACGAGGCGGTGATCGAGCGATCGGCGGACGCAAACACCATTCGGCTCGGGGTTGAATTCGATGACGAGTTCTTCACCTCCTACGCCGCCGACGGGCTCATCGTCGCCTCTCCCACCGGGAGCACGGCCTACGCGTTCTCGGTGAGGGGCCCGATCATTGCTCCGATGCACAGATCGCTGTTGATGACCCCGGTATCGCCACACATGCTGTTTGATCGATCATTGGTGCTGGCTCCCTCGACCGTCATCAAATTGACGGTGGACGGTCACAGGCTGGCGTCAGTGTCGGTGGACGGACGTAGGATCGGAACCCTCGGAGATGGGGACTTTGTCGAGTGCACCGAATCTCCCTACTCGGCCCGGCTCGTAACGTTCGGCCCCAGAAGATTTCATCGAGTACTAAAGGCGAAGTTCGGACTTAATGATCGCTGAACGATTTCTCTTGTATCCGCCGACTTGGTTGGTGAGTTCATGCTGACTGAGTTGGTCGTGCGTGATCTTGGAGTGATCGGGGAGATGTCTCTCACTTTCGGATCCGGAATGACAGTGGTCACCGGCGAGACGGGGGCAGGCAAGACCCTCGTGGTCGGGGCCATCGACTTGTTGACGGGTGGTCGTGCCGACGCTTCCCTGGTTCGTCCCGGAGCTTCCGAGGCAGAGATCCAGGGTCGATTTGTGCACGATGACACCGAGATCATCGTCAGGCGGGTGATCCCGCATGATGGGCGGTCCCGTGTCTACATCGACCGACAGTTGGCCACCGTTGCTGCCCTGTCCGAACTCGGGGCCGATTTGGTCGATATTCATGGGCAGAATTCGCATCAGTCGTTGTTGAAGGCGTCGGTCCAACGAGCCTCTCTCGACCATTTTGGACAGGTCGACACGTCCCGTCTCGAGTCCCTTGCCGATGATCTTCGAGCGACCGAAACTGCGTTGGCTGAGATGGGCGGCGATGTTCGCCTTCGCAATCGGGAGATCGATCTCCTCCGCTACCAGATCGAGGAGATCGAGGCGGCGGCGATCTCCGACCCGAACGAGGACCAGTCCCTCGACGACGAGGAGACACAGTTGGCCAACGCAGTCGCGTATCTTCAGGCGGCAGCTGCGACGGCGGAGATCATGAGCACCGATGGCGCTGTTGGCGATGGACTGTCGCGGGCCATGTCTCAGCTCGACAACGGACGACCATTGTCGGATCTGTCGGAACGGATTCATGCGGTGGCGGCCGAGGTCTCAGACATCGCTGAGGAGCTTCGCCGACGAATCGAGACGATCGAGGAAAATCCCGAGCGTCTGGATGAGTTGCGCGAGCGCCGAGCACTTCTCAAGGATCTCCGTCGCAAATACGGTGAGTCACTGGCCGATGTGTTGGCGTTTGCCGATGAATCTCGGCGACGCCTGGGTGAGCTTGTCTCTCACGATGAGTCAGCGGCTCGGCTCGAGGGTCGACGCACGCGAATTCTCGACGATCTGGGTCAGGCGAGGGCTCAGGTCAAGGCAGCCCGCGCCGCGGCTGCTCCGAAATTGGGCAGTGCGGTTGAATCTCATCTCTCCGGATTGGGCATGAAAGGTGCCCGGCTCGTGGTGGCGGTCGAAGGCGATGCTGGGGAGTTGGTCCAGTTCCGTATCGCAGCCAACACCGGTCATCAACCTCAGCCATTCTCAAAGGTGGCGTCCGGGGGTGAGTTGGCACGCACCATGCTCGCCCTTCGTCTCGTGTTGTCTGCGGGCCCTCCCACACTTGTCTTCGATGAGGTCGACGCGGGAATCGGTGGAGAAGTGGCCAACGTCGTCGGCTCCAGCCTCGCCGATCTCACGTCTGAGCATCAGGTGTTCGTGGTCACGCATCTGGCGCAGGTGGCGGCGTGCGCCGACAATCACGTGGTCATCTCCAAGTTCACTGACGAGGCGGTCACCACAAGCGCGGCACGACTGCTCGGTGATGATGAAAGGGTTGTGGAGCTGTCCAGAATGCTCTCCGGGTCACCAGACTCATCCGCGGCCCGAGAACACGCCGAGGAGTTGCTGGCGGCTGGTCGACCGGGTCGAAAATAGCGATGAGGAACAAGTCTCCGAGAGTGTGTTCGCCAGATCTGTCTTGTGTGCATTGCCTCTGAGCTGGGTATTCGTTGAGTGCGTCCCAGACTGCTGCGGCGCGGGTACGGTGAGATCCCGATGACGAAACATATTTTCGTGACGGGTGGTGTGGTGAGCGGTCTTGGAAAAGGCCTGAGCGGATCTTCGCTCGGTCGGCTCCTCAAGGCGCGTGGGCTTCGGGTAACCATGCAGAAGCTCGACCCTTACCTCAACGTTGATCCGGGCACCATGAACCCGTTCGAGCACGGCGAGGTTTTCGTCACCGATGACGGCGGCGAAACCGATCTTGATCTCGGTCATTACGAGAGGTTCGTCGATGAGAATCTCACCCAAGATTCAAATGCGACGACGGGTTCGATTTATTCGGCGGTGATTGCCGCGGAGCGTCGAGGTGATTATCTCGGCAAGACCGTCCAAGTGATTCCCCACATCACAGACGAGATCAAGCGACGCATAAGTCGCTTGATCAAGGACGACGTTGACGTGATCATCACCGAGGTCGGGGGAACGGTTGGCGACATCGAGATCCTGCCGTTTCTGGAGGCCATACGACAGTTCCGTCTCGATGTCGGCCGAAGCAACGTGTTTTACGTTCACGTGACGCTGGTGCCGTTTCTGGGGCCCTCGGGGGAGCAGAAGACAAAACCGACTCAGCATTCGGTCACTGAGTTGCGCAGCCGCGGTATCCAACCCGACGCCATCATCTGCCGGAGCGAGGAGCCGCTGTCCTCGGATTTGAAGCGAAAGATCTCGAATCTCTGCGACGTGCCAATGGAAGCTGTGGTGAACGCTGCCGATGCCAAGTCTCTTTATGAGATTCCGTTGGTGCTCCACGAGGAAGGCCTCGACCGAGTGGTGTGTGAAGTGCTCGGACTGGCAGATCGCCCGGTCGACCTCTCCGCTTGGGAAGATCTCGTCGGTCGGGTCTCGTCGGCCACCACGCCCGTGAGAATCGCTTTGATCGGCAAGTATGTGAGCTTGCCGGATGCCTACCTTTCGGTGGTCGAGTCGTTGAACCATGCGGGTATTCATCACGGCGCCGATATCCAATTGGAGTGGATCCAAGCCGAAGAGCTCGAGGGAATGCTGGCCGCCGGCCGCTTGCGCGATCTCGACGGCATCGTGATCCCCGGCGGATTCGGCGAGCGCGGCGTTGAGGGCAAGATTGCCGCGGCCGCTTATGCACGGGAGGCCAAGATCCCGTGCCTCGGACTCTGCCTGGGTATGCAGGTGATGACCATCGAGTTCGCCCGAAACGAGTTGGGCCTTACCGGGGCCAATTCGACCGAATTCGACCCACGTAGTCCGCATCCCGTGATTGATCTCATGGAGAGCCAGCGCGACGTGACCGACATGGGCGGCACCATGCGTCTGGGTGCTTACTGGGCGAAACTCGCTCCCGGATCCCAGGTCGCAGAGGCCTATGGCGAGGAGGTCGTGTCTGAACGGCATCGGCATCGCTATGAATTCAATCCCGACTATCGCCTCCGCTTCGAGGAAAGTGATCTTGTGCTGTCCGGAGAATCTCCCGATGGTCGTCTGGTCGAGTTCATCGAACTGGACGGGCATCCGTTCTGGGTCGGCACTCAGGCTCACCCAGAATTCAAGAGCCGCCCGGACAGACCCGCGCCGTTGTTCCGCTCCTTCATCGCCAGCGCGCTTCAGCGTGCTGAGGGTCGCAACCCCCGGCTCGGTTTGAACAGCGATGTCGAGGTGGAATCGGCCGCATCCACGGGCGCGTGAACGAAGGCGCTGAATCCGGGGATCGCGCCGGATTCACCTCGGTCTCCGAGACGGAGATCTATCGAGGCCACATCATCACTCTTGTGACCGGGGAGTTTCTGACTCCGGACGGCGAAATGATCTCGCGTGACATTGTGCGCCATCCCGGGGCGGTCTCGGTTGTGCCCCTTGATGGAGACGATGTCGTTTTGGTCCGTCAGTTTCGGGCCGCAGTTGGCAAGGAGGTGCTCGAGATCCCGGCCGGGAAGAGGGATATCGAGGGCGAACCGCCGGAGACGGCAGCGATTCGGGAGTTGGAGGAAGAGGTGGGATTCACGTCGACAAAATTGGTCGAAATATCTCGCTTCTACAACTCGGTCGGGTTCTCCGACGAGTTCTCCCACGTGTATCTCGCCACTGATTTGGTGCCCGTTCCCACCGAGCGCCAGGGGCCGGAGGAGCAACACATGTCGATCGAGCGAATGGCGCTCGATGAGGTGGCCGAGGCGATCGATGAGGGACGCATAGAAGATGCAAAGACTGTCATCGGGTTGTTGGCCACATTGAGACACCTGGGACGCTGAGGTGGTCGCGTCGACCGCGCCTGATGACGACGATCTGCCGCGCGACGTAGACGACTTCCTCACCTGGCTGGCCGTGGAACGCGGCCGCGCCACCAACACGTTGAGCGCCTACAAACGTGACTTGAAGAGATGGAACCAGCATCTCCGTCGGCGACGTCGAACCGAACTCACCGCTGCATCAGATGACGTCATCGCGTTTGTCCACGTGTTGCAGGGAGAGGGATTGGCGAAGTCGTCGGTCACCAGAACATTGGTGGCGGTCAGAGGGCTGCACCGATTCCTCATGGCGGAGGAGGTACGGCCCGATGATCCAACCGCCGACGTGGAGATGCCCCGTGTGCCCCGTGGGCTTCCGAAGGCGCTCACCCTCGAGCAGGTCACCAAGCTCATAGAGGGAGTGATCGGCGATGGCCCGACCCCAATTCGAGATCGGGCCATCCTGGAAACTCTCTACGGCACCGGCGTCAGGATCTCCGAGCTGGTGGGATTGTCGATCGGAGATGTGGATCTCAACGACGGGTTGATGAGGGTGATGGGCAAGGGATCGAAGGAACGGATCGTGCCCATAGGCAGACATGCCTGGACGGCGTTGTCAGATTGGTTCGACTCCGGCGGCCGACCAGAGATGGAGCCGAAGCAGTGGTCGACACGCGATGATGCTGATGCGGTGTTTCTCAACGCGAGAGGTGGCCGACTCAGCCGACAGGGAATGTGGGGGATCGTGAGAGGTCGTGGTCGAAATGTGGGGCTGGGAGGAGAGTTGACGCCCCACGTATTACGCCACTCGTGTGCTACCCACATGCTTGACCACGGTGCCGATATTCGCACCGTTCAAGAGTTGCTCGGACATGTCTCGATATCCACGACACAGGTGTACACCAAGGTCTCAACTGAGAGATTGGTGGCGGTCTATCGGTCGGCTCACCCAAGAGCGACGATGGCACCATGAGCGATTCTGCCCACTTGGTCCGTCGGTTTTTCGGATCTCTGTTGCCCGGGGGACCTCGACGCCACGACGTCGACTGGATCAGAGCGAGCCTCAGCGACGCCGAGTTCAAACTCTGGTCGCGGATGTATGGTCCCGATCGGCGCCACTCCGCTCGTGTGGCCCGCGAGGTTCAACGTCGATTGGGTGGTCTCGCAACGCCTGAAGCTCTCGCGGCTGCCCTACTTCATGACGTGGGGAAACTCGACAGCGGTCTGAGGACGTGGGGCCGTGTGGTCGCCACCCTTTCAGCTGCCGCTGTGGGCCGTGACAGCGCCGTTATGTGGAGAAAGGGCTCCGGCATCACTCGCCGAGTAGGCCTCTACATTCACCACCCACAACTCGGTGGCGACATGCTTGAACTGGCCGGCAGCCATCCGGTGGCAGTGGCCTGGGCACGTGAGCATCATCTGGCGCCCGACGAGTGGACGGTGGATCGACGATTGGCCGACGTGCTGCACGACGTCGACGACGACTGAGACGAGTCGGCTGGTCAGCCTTCGAGCAGTCCGATGTTGGTCTTGGCACGCGCCATCGTGGCTGAAGCGATGTCTCGCGCCTTGTCTGCGCCCACGGCGAGCAAGCGAGCGGTCTCGGCGGGATCTGATTGGAGATCGGCAAATCGTTGCTGAAGTGGGCGAAGCATCTCCACGACTGCCTCCGCGGTGTCGACTTTCAACGCTCCGTATTGCGTGTAATTCTCCGCGACCACTTCGGGCTTTGAGTCGGTTGCGGAGGCAAGGATCGAAAGCAGATTGCTGACGCCGGGCTTCTCGCTCGGTTGGAACCTGACCTCCGACTCGTTGTCGGTCACCGCCCGTTTGAACTTCTTCTCAATGGTCTTGGGATCATCCAGTACGTTCACCGTGCCTTGTGGCGACTCGGATGACTTCGACATCTTGTTCTCCGGATGTTGAAGATCCATTACCCGCGCACCAGCGGCCGGGATGACGGCGTTGGGAACAACGAAGGTCTGCCCATACCGGGAGTTGAATCTCTCGGCGATGTCTCGCGTTATCTCTATGTGCTGGCGTTGGTCATCTCCCACCGGCACTTCGTCGGTGTCGTACAACAAGATGTCGGCGGCCATGAGCGCCGGATATGTGAACAGTCCGGAAGATATGAACTTTTGCTGGTCGGCTTTGTCCTTGAACTGCGTCATCCGACTGAGTTCTCCGTAAGACACATTGCACTCGAGAAGCCAGGCGCACTCGGTGTGTTCTCGAACGTGGCTCTGGACGAAGAGGATGCATTCGTTGGGATCAAGCCCTGCCGCGATCAGCAATTGCGAGAGTCGCAGTGTGGCGCTGCGGACTTCACCGGGCGACTTCGGCACCGTCAGCGCGTGTAGATCGACGACACAGAAAATGGCCTCTGTGCGATGTTGCATGGCGACCCAGTTCCGTACGGCCCCCAAGTGATTGCCAAGGTGGAGTTCGCCGGTTGGTTGGATGCCCGAGAAGACTCGTGTCATGACCGAGAAGCGTAACGAGGCCGAATCGATCTGGTCGGGGAGATCTGTGCAACAAGGCGTGGCACGCGGTGTCGGGCCGTCTATGGTCACGGCATGCCCTACGAGGTTCACACGCCGGTGTTCGAAGGCCCGTTCGACCTTCTTCTCCACTTGATTCTCAGGGAGCAGGTGGAGCTCTACGACGTGAATCTCTCCGACATCGTCGACTCATATTTGGTTGAGTTGGAGCGCATCGAGCAATTCGACTTGGAGGTGGCCACCGAGTTCCTGTTGATTGCTTCCACACTCGTTGAGTTGAAGGTGCGAAGGCTCCTGCCGGACGACTCGAGCATCGATCTCGACGATGAGTTCGGGCTGTGGGAAGAGCGAGACCTTCTGCTTGCCCGGCTGATCGAGTGCAAGACATTCAAGGATGCAGCGTTGGTTCTCAGACAACTCTCGGCGGAGGCGTCGCGCAGCTACGCCCGCAGGGTCGGCCCCGTGGAAGACCGCTTTGTGGGGCTGGCCCCCGACTTGCTGAGCCGAACAACACCCACGGATCTGCGTGAGGCCTACATCCGCGCCACCGCTCCGAAACCGGTCACACACGTCGATCTGTCCCACGTCACCCCTCTCAAGGTCACGGTTGCGGAGGCCGTGGAGGAGATGATCGACGAATTGCCGAGGGCCGGGCGAATCACATTTCGTGATCTCACCAAGAATTTTGTTGATCGGATAGAGGTCGTCGTGAGATTCCTCGCTGTGCTCGAATTGTTCAAGCAGGGGGCCCTGGAGATTGAGCAAGCACGTTCGTTCGGAGACATCACCATCGTGTGGACCGGGCATTCCGAATTGTCGGCAGGAGAGATGTCGGTCGACGCGTACGATGGCTGACTCATGACCGCAGAACATGTGACGCCCGCAGTCGAGGCGATCCTCTTGGTGGCCGAGGAACCTCTGCCGGCAGAGCTACTCGCCAAGCTGGTGGGAACCACCTCGGGTGAGATCGAGGAGGTCTGTGACGCTCTCGCTGACGAATATCGGGCTGATGAGCGCGGCTTTGTCTTGGCGCGCGTGGCCGGCGGATATCGCTACCAGACCCGGCCGGATCAGGCGCCCTACGTCGAGCGCTACGTGCTCGAGGGTCAATCGTCGCGGCTTTCGGCTGCCGCTCTGGAGACTCTCGCAGTCGTCGCCTACAAGCAGCCGGTGTCACGCAATCAGATTTCAGCGATCCGAGGGGTGAATGTCGACAGCGTGATGCGAACGCTGCAACAACGTGGTTATGTCGACGAGGTGGCTCGAGACGCCGGACCGGGCCAGGCGGTTCTCTACGGAACTACGCAGACCTTTCTGGAGCGACTGGGGCTCGACTCAATAGTCGATCTACCGCCATTGGGAGAATTCTTTCCCGACACATCCATCGTCGAGGCCCTTGAACGTGGGCTGCGAGTGGTCGAGGACCTTCCGGCACCGGAGACCACCGAGGAACCCGAGGCGTGACCGACGGTCCGATCCGGCTGCAAAAGGTGCTGGCAAGGCGCGGCTTTGGAAGCCGTCGCGCGTGTGACGACCTGATCGCCGCGGGACGCGTCACCGTCGATGGTGAGGTGGCTATTCTCGGGCGGAGGGTCGATCCGTCGACGTGCACCGTGGAGGTTGATGGCGCGCCGCTCGGGGTGAAACCCGGCGTCGTTCATTTCCTGCTCAACAAGCCTTCCGGAGTGATCACCACCGCCTCCGACCCGCAAGGACGTCCGACGGTTGTCGGCTTGGTTCCCGCATCCCCGAGGGTGTTTCCGGTCGGGCGTCTCGATGCCGACACCGAGGGATTGTTGCTGCTCACCAACGATGGCGACCTCACCCATCACCTCACTCACCCCTCATACGGGGTCGACAAGGAATACCTCGCACAGGTCGAGGGCAGTCCATCGCGGTCTGCGGTTCGCCAATTGCGCGATGGTGTGGAACTCGATGACGGACTCACAGCGCCGGCGCGGGTGACGCTGATCGAGCCCAATTTGCTCAAGATCGTCATCCACGAGGGAAGAAATCGCCAGGTGCGGCGGATGTGCGAGGCCGTCGGGCACAAGGTGGTCCGCTTGGTCCGTACGCGGATTGGGCCGCTTACCGATCGGAGGCTGGCCCCCGGTGAGTGGCGCACCTTGACTCCGGAGGAATTGCGCAGTCTGGAAATCGCATCGGCCGGCAGTCCTGACCGATAGTGTCGGCGGGCGTGAATGCTCCCCGTACAGCAGTGATAGTCGGTGTCGGGCTGATTGGTGGATCCGTCGGATTGTCATTGCGAGGTTCCGGATGGCGGGTCGTGGGGGTGGAGACCGACGAAGCAATGGCTGCACGGGCCCTCGAAGTCGGGGCGGTGGATGAAATTGGGGCGCCGGGTCCTTGCGATCTAGCAGTAGTTGCCACCCCTGTGGGGGCAATCGAGGCGGCGGTGAGAGCTGTGCTGGACGCGGGCGCCCGCATGGTGACCGATGTCGGAAGCGTCAAGGCTCCGGTGGCGGCGGCGATCAACGATCCCCGATTCGTGCCCGGGCATCCGATGGCCGGCAGCGAGCAAGACGGAGTGGCCGGGGCCTCCGCAGACATGTTTCGGGGCGCGCGTTGGGTTCTCGCCCCTTCACCACACACCGATGATGAAATGCTCGCCGAGGTTCGCGACATCGTGTCGGGCTTCGGTGCGCAGGTGATGGTGGTGACACCTGAGCGTCACGACCAACTCGTCGCCGTGGTGTCCCATGTCCCTCATCTCGCCGCGGCGACTCTGATGCGACTCGCGGAAGGTCGTGCAAACGAACACAGAGCCCTGCTTCGCTTGGCCGCGGGAGGATTCAGGGACATGACGCGCGTCGCTGCTGGGCACCCAGCGATTTGGCCAGATATATGTGCCGAAAACCGTGTTGCGATAGTCGACGTGCTCGACGAGTTGATCACCGACCTCGGCGAACTTCGCGGGGTGGTGGACGAGGGCGATCAGGACAGGCTCATGGCCCACCTCAGTGCGGCACGCCTCGCACGACGGAATCTTCCCACGGCTGCACCAATTCCAGAGAAGGTCACCGAGATTCGAATACCCGTTCGCGATCAACAGGGAGAGATTGCGGCAATTGCCACCTTGGCATCGGATCTCGATGTCAACATCTACGACCTGGAGATTGCCCATTCAACCGAGGGCCCCCGTGGGGTGGTGGTCATTCTCGTCGACACTGCCATGGCCGAGCGTATTACCGGCGGGTTGATGGCCACCGGCTACCGGCCCTCTGCCCGACCTCTCGGCTGATGCCACCATGACCGACCCTCAGCGCATTGTTCCTCTGCAAGGGCCGCCGGATTGCTCGGTTGCCATACCGGGTTCGAAGAGCCTCACGAACAGAGCTCTGATCACCGCAGCCTTGGCGCGGGGGACCTCGAGTCTCGAGAACGTGCTCGTGGCCGATGACACCGAGGCGATGATTGGGGTGCTCGGAGAACTGGGTGTCGACATCCACCTCGATGGATCTGCCGGATCGGCGACCGTGACTGGAAACGGCGGGGCACTTTCGGTCACCGGCGAAGTGCTCAACGCCCGTCAGTCGGGCACGACCGGCAGGTTTGTCAGCGCGCTGGCGGCGCTCGCCTCGGAGCCACTGGTCGTTGACGGACACTCACAGCTGCGAGCCAGGCCCAACGACGACCTGGTGAACGCGCTCAGAGCGTTGGGCGTCCGGGTCGAAGAACTGGCTGGAGAAGGTCGCCTGCCGCTGAGAATCACCGGACCGATCCGCAACGATCGGGTTTCGATTCCGGGAGACGTGTCGAGTCAGTTCGTATCGGCGTTGATGATGGCCGGTGCAGTTCGGGGCCTGACGATCGAACTCACCACCGATCCGGTGTCGAGCCCTTACCTCGACATGACGAAGTCGGTCATGAGGTCCTTCGGCGCATCGGTGAGAGTGGTCGACAACACTTGGACGGTGGATGGCGGGTACGTGCCGGTGAACGGCTATGTGATCGAACCCGACGCGTCCGCCGCTTCGTATTTCTTTGCGGCCGCCGCCATCACAGGAGGGCGTGTTCGAGTCGACGGACTCGGCAGCTCGTCTGTGCAAGGTGACCTCGACTTCGTGAAGGTCCTTGAACGAATGGGCGCACAGGTGAGCATCGCATCGGATCACACCGTTGTGGTTGGCGGAGACTTGCATGGGATCGACGTCGACATGCGCCACATTTCCGATACGGCACCAACCCTGGCGGTAGTGGCCGCATTCGCGGATGGACCGACCACCGTGAGCGGAATCGGGTTCGTGCGCGGAAAGGAAAGTGACCGAATCGCCGGCCCGGTTGATCAGCTGCGACGATGCGGTATTTCCGGGAAAGTGAACGCTGACGGCTTCACCATCTCGCCCGGCGAACCTCCGCACGGTGCCACGATCGAGACCTACGACGATCATCGCATGGCCATGGCGTTCTCGTTAATGGGGCTGATGGTGCCTGGTATCGAGATACTCGACCCTGGATGCGTTGCGAAAACATTTCCGGGATATTTCCACACCCTCGATGAGCTGCGATGACCGTTTGCAAACCTCGGGATCGCGTGTGGCTGAAAGCTCCGTTGATTTGGCAGGATGGAGATTCATGCGTGTAATTGCCATTGATGGACCAGCCGGATC
>CAZHMP010000046.1:12915-19348 GCA_964533595.1 uncultured Acidimicrobiales bacterium
ATTTGGCAGGATGGAGATTCATGCGTGTAATTGCCATTGATGGACCAGCCGGATCCGGCAAATCGACCGTGGCCCGGGCGCTCGCCCTTCGGCTCGGGCTGCAGTATCTCGACACCGGGGCGATGTATCGAGCCGTCACCTTCGCGGTACTGCACTCGGGTGGAGATCCTTGCGATGCCGACACTGCCGCGGGGATTGCCCGATCGATGGAACTCGAAGTTGGGCTCGACCATGTCACTGTCAATGGAGTCGATGCCACCCTTGAAATTCGTGGACCGGAAGTCACCCGGGCGGTGAGCGAGGTCGCAGCGAACCCAGACGTCAGAGCCGAACTGGTGTCCAGGCAACGGGAGTGGGCAAACGAGCGCGGTGGTGGGGTTCTGGAGGGTCGAGATATTGGCTCTGTGGTATTCCCCGATGCTGAGCTCAAGATCTATCTCACTGCGCAACCATCAGAACGAGCCCGCAGACGAGCCAAGGAGGTCACCGACCTCGACTACGAAACGGTGGCCGCCGATTTGGCTCGGCGTGATGCGCTTGACTCGAATCGTGAAGCAGATCCGCTTGTTGAGGCGGGCGATGCGGTTGTTGTCGACACCACGGGATATGACATTGATGGAGTGGTAGCCCACGTGCTATCGCTTCTGGCTGACTCCCCGGAAACCGACGAGGAGTCAGATCAGTGACCGACGAACCCACATACGGTTCGCAAAGTGCAGATACGCCTGCTCGAAGTCGACAGACGTTCGCCGGGAGAATTCTCTACCACATCTTCTGGGCCGTGATTTTCGTCCCGATCAAGTTGTTGTTCAGGCCCCGCGTGGTGGGCCGCGACAATCTTCCCGATGGCCCGTTCATATTGTCGGCGAGTCACCGAAGCTTCATCGACACACCCGTCGTGGGAGTGATGACAGCCAAGCGAATGAGATTCATGGGCAAGGAGAGCCTTTGGAAGTCGAGGCCGCTCGGGGCATTTCTCACTGTGATGGGAGGGTTCCCGGTGGAACGTGACTCAGTCGATCGCACTGCGCTCAGAGCTGCCGTGGACGTTCTCGCACTGGGCGAGCCTCTGGTGATGTTTCCCGAGGGAACACGTCAGGACGGCCCGCGCTTGCGGCGGGAGGATCTTCACGATGGGCCGGCATTCGTTTCCGCTCGTGCGGGCGTGCCGATCGTCCCCGTGGGTCTCGGGGGGACCCAGAAGGCGATGCCGCTCGGGAAGCGGTTGCCCCGGCCAGCGAAAGTTGTCGCGGTGATCGGCGAGCCGATCTTGCCGCCGGACAAGGTGAAGGGACGAGTTCCCAGGCGAAGCGTCACTGATTTGAGTGATCGCCTGTTCGAAGAATTGAGCGCGCTCTACGTCGAGGCCAGAGTTCTTGCAGGTGATGAGCCGAGACCAGTCGCCGAGTAGCGGCTAGAAACCGAAACGCGTGAACTCGATCACCGCATCGATTTCGCGATCGCTGAGCCTCGACTCGAATGAGGGCATGGACCTCGGGCCATCGAGGATGATCTGCCTTTGATCGGCGGGATCCGGATAACGCTGTGAGAGATTTGCTGTCAGGTCGGGTCCGGTGCCGCCCTTTCCCGACGGTCCATGGCAGATCGCACAGTGATCGGCGTAGACGCCGGCCCCTTCGGAAATCAGCATCGGGTCGGCCTGGGAATTTACGCTTGATGTTGACGAGTCTGACCGAATCAGAGCCAAGAACGCGTACACCGATCCGAGAAGCACGATCACTGTGAACGCCCCGGCGATCAAGCGACGGGCGTACCGAAACGAGCCGTGTCGACGCTCAGTCAAAATCGCGGATGGTTGCAGAGTTTTGTTGTTCGCCAAGTGCCAAGGACTCGAGCACGTAGCTGGCGTCGATGTTTCGATCGTCGAGCGGGATTCGACCGTCGCGTGGCCCGCCGAAGGCCACCGATGCGGCGGCATCCACTGCACCAATGAGTTCACGAAGGTTGCGCGGAGGTGGGAAGTACTCGTCCTCGCTGCTGACGCGCACTTCGTCGACTCCGTCAGTGGGGGAGAGGCAGTCGATCACCTCGCGCACAAGGTCCTCGGGTGCGGAAGCGCCGGCTGTCACCCCAACAGTGCCGGACAGATTCCCGGGAAGCTCGGCTGGGCCATTGACTCTGAAGACTCTCGGGCATCCGGCTTCGTGGGCCAACGACGCGAGGGCCTTTGTGTTGGATGAATTCGCTGATCCGATCACCACCATCGCGTCGCAACGAGTGGCGATCTCCATCAACGCCGATTGCCGATTTGTTGTGGCGAAGCAAAGGTCGGATCGACCGGGCTCCCAGATCTCCGGAAAACGCGATCGGGTTGCCTCGAGAACGCCCGACCACTCGCGATGAGACAGCGTGGTCTGAGCCAGCACGGCAACCGGGCCATCGAGTTGGGGGAGTTGAATCACGTCGTCGGGAGACTCGACACGGTGGATTGCATCGGGCGCGACGGCCATCGTCCCGATCGCCTCTTCGTGGCCCTCATGTCCCACGTAGACGATCTGGTAGCCCTTTCCGACCCGCGTCTTCACCTCGTGGTGAACTTTGGTTACCAGTGGGCAGACGGCATCCACGACATAACCGCCCCGGGCCCTGGCGGCAGCGACCACCTCGGGGGCAGATCCGTGAGCGGACAACATGATTGGACGGCCCTCGGGTACGTCGGCGATGTCGTCGACGAATACGACGCCCAGATGTTCGAACCTTCGAACGACGATCTGATTGTGGACGATCTCGTGATAGCAGTAGACAGGCGGTTCGAAGGCCCGAACCATCCAGGCCAGAGCTTTGATTGCCATTTCCACGCCGGCACAGAAGCCGCGCGGTGCCGCCAGCAGAACCTTGTCGACTCGAGTCGTGGATTCGTTCACATCCTGGAGGCTAGCTACCGCGGGAGGGGTGGAGGATCGCGTCGACACTGTTACCATTTCGTGTCGGTGTGGCGGCTGGTGCCGCGCCACAATTCTCGGATTCGCTCAGGAGCGTCCACGATGTCGAAGGTATGCCAAGTCACAGGGAAGAAGCCCCACTTTGGCAAGCAACTCTCCCATTCCCACCGTCGCTCCTCGCGTCGCTGGAACCCAAACGTGCAACGCAAGCGCTTCTACCTCTCATCCGAGAAGCGTTGGATCACGCTCGACGTGAGCACCAAGGGAATCAAGACAATCGACAAGCGCGGCATTGAAAGCGTTGTTGCCGAGATGCGTCGCAACGGCCAGAAGGTCTGAGGATCGTTCCATGTCAGACAAGCGTCCCATCATCAAATTGCGTTCCACGGCCGGCACCGGGTTCACCTACGTGACCACCAAGAACAAGGCCAACACCCGTGAGCGCATCGAGATCAAGAAGTACGATCCCGTCATCCGCAAGCACGTGGTCTTCAAAGAAGAGCGCTGAGCAATCCGGCGTCGGGTGATGGCGTCTCCCGGCCCAAGCGATCGACCGATCGCCATGTTCGATTCGGGTTTCGGCGGGCTCACGGTCGCGCGGGCGTTGATCGACCTGATGCCAGACGAAGACCTCGTCTATTTCGGCGACACCGCGCGGTATCCCTACGGCTCGCGTGCGAGCGACGAGGTCCGTGATTTCGCCATCGAAATCGCCACCTGGCTGGTCGACACCCACGCGCCGAAGTTGATTGTGGTCGCATGCAACACGGCGTCAGCTGTCGCCCTCGACGCGCTGCGCGCCCTGGTCGACGTACCCGTGATCGGTGTGCTGGAGCCAGGGTTGCGGTCCTTGCTTCAAGTCACAGCGACAGGACGGGTTGGGGTGATTGGTACCGTCGGCACAATCGCCAGCGGCGCGTATCAAAGTGCAGCTTCGCAAGCATCACAGGATGTCGAATTGGCCTGCCAGGCGTGCCCTGGGTTCGTTGAGTTTGTCGAACGGGGCGATATCCAAAGCGACCAGGTGAGAGTGCTTGCGCAGCGGTTGCTTGCCCCGATTCGTGAGGCCGAGGTCGACAGCCTTCTGCTCGGATGCACCCACTATCCGTTTCTCGCTCGTACGATCGGCGATGTGATGGGACCGAATGTGGTGTTGGTTTCCTCGGCCGACGAAACGGCTTTCGAGGTGATGCGCCTCCTCGAGGAATCGCGCGCGCAAAGGTGTGACAACGCTTCACCCATGAGGCGGTTCGTGTCGAGTGGAGATGCCAAATCGTTCGCCGAGATCGGGACTCGGCTCCTGGGACTCCACATGGCCGATGTCGAATCGCACGCGTGGGTCAACTGATGCCTTCCAACCTTCGAGTCAGTGTTCTCGGCTCATCTGGTTCCTATGCATCGCCCGACAACCCGTGCACGGGTTTCCTGCTTCGCAGTGACCGCGCCACGGTTCTGCTCGATTGTGGTCCGGGAACTCTCGGCCCGCTGCAGAAGTTGATCGACCCGTCGGAACTCACGGCGATTGTTCTGTCTCACTGTCATCCGGATCACTGGATGGAGTTGCCCGTACTTCGGAACGTCTTGATGTTTTTCTGTCCGGTTGAGGAGATCGCTGTCTACGGAACCGCCGAGACGCGCCGCATGGATGACTCTGTCCATGTCCGCCATCCCACCCATGGCGATCCGATTCGATGGACCGTTATCGGGGCGGATTCCACTCTCAGCATCGGTGATCAGAGCTGGAGTTTCAGCCTCACTGATCATTCGGTCGAGACGCTGGCTTGTCGGGTTGATGTGGGAGATTCGTCGTTTGCGTTCTCGTCCGACACGGGTCCGGGGTGGAGTGTTGGTGAGCTCGGTTCTGGCATCGACCTTGCCATCTGTGAGGCCAGCTTTCTGAGCCCCATGGAGGGTCAGGGAATCCCACATTCCAGCGCGCGTCAAACGGGAGAATCGGCTCGAAGAGCAGCGGTCAAGAAACTGGTTCTCACTCATCTGCCTCCAGGGTCCGACCCGAGTCAGCATGTTGCTGAGGCCGAGGAGGCGTTCGGCGCAGAGGTTGAGCTGGCCGAGCCGGGCGTCACCTTCGAGATCTGAAGAGAATTCCAACAACGGAGACATGATGAACGTACGTTTCGACGGTCGTAGAGCCGATGAATTGCGCCCCTTCGAATTCAAGCGCGACTACACAACGATGGCGGCTGGCTCGGTGCTGTCCGTATTCGGCAACACCCGGGTCCTGTGCACGGCTTCGATCGAGGAAGGAACACCGCGGTGGATGCGCAACACCGGGAAGGGATGGGTCACCGCCGAGTATTCGATGCTTCCGGGTTCGTCGCCTGAGCGGATTCGTCGCCGCACCTCCGGCCGCAGCCAGGAAATCCAACGACTCATCGGGCGATCTCTGCGAGCCGTCGTCGACATGGAAGTGCTCGGGGAGAGGCAGATCATCGTCGACTGCGACGTTTTGCAGGCCGACGGAGGCACCAGAACGGCCTCAATCTGCGGGGGCTATCTCGCTTTGCACGATGCGTGTAGCCGACTTGTCCAATCCTCGGAGATCGACACTCATCCTCTCACCGACGAGTGCTGCGCCATTTCTGTTGGGATCGTTGGTGGCGAAGCGGTACTTGACCTGCCGTATCCCGAGGATTCGACTGCCGAGGTCGACTTCAACGTCGTGATGACCGGTTCGGGAGAGTTCGTCGAAGTCCAGGGGACCGCAGAGGGTGCGGCCTTCAGCCGTGGCCAGCTCAATGAATTGCTCGACCTCGCCGTGAGCGGCAACTCAGCAATTGCCGAGGCACAGCGTCAGATTGTCTCAGAGCCTCCGTCGCCGCGTACGCTCGGGCGATGATCTCGGCTCCACGGCGGATACCGGAGTTGGTGTGTGCGAGCGCCAACCCCGACAAAGTCTCAGAGATGACAAAGGTGCTCAGCGGTTTGGTGCGCCTCTCGCCACGCCCGGCCGATTTGCCGGACGTCGAGGAGGACGCGCCCGATCTCGTGGGAAACGCCCGTCTCAAGGCGGGGGCGGTGGCCCGCGCCACGGGCCTGCCCGCGCTGGCAGACGACACGGGACTCGAGGTCGATGCGCTCGACGGAGCGCCGGGAGTGTTCTCGGCCCGTTTCTCCGGCCCCGACGCAACTTACGAGTCAAATGTCGCGAAACTCTTGAACGACCTCGACGGGGTAATCGCGCCATCGAGGACAGCGCGATTTCGAACCGTGGCCATCGTTGTCCGTCCCGACGGAACCTCTGTGGCGGCCGAGGGCGTCGTCACGGGATGCATAACCAGCGAGCGTCGCGGCGAAGGCGGGTTTGGCTACGACTGTGTCTTCGAGCCCGACGAGGGTGGGGGTCTGACTTTCGCCGAGATGGGCGCAGTAGCCAAGCACGAGATCAGCCATCGCGGCCGGGCACTACGCGCTCTGGCCGAAAAACTCGCCACCTTCTGATCCCTCCACCCCCCCAACAGTTTTTGTGAGTCTTAGATGCTGCTATAGCAGCATCTAAGACTCACAAAAAC